>JBJESA010000195.1:0-9554 GCA_051882535.1 Oscillospiraceae bacterium | reverse complement strand
CTAACGCACCCCTCTGCACTCCCCGTTCTGGGGGCAAGCCCCCAGACCCCCATTGAACAGACTAAGCCCCCCGAAGCGTCACACTTCGGAGGGCTTGTGTTTTTATTGGAAAGGAATAATCGTGGTAATTAGAAGATAGCGACTACTGCACCGTTGTACTTTTCTTCAATGTACTTCTTAACCTTGTCGGTCTTGAGTGCGTTTACGAGAGCGGTGGTCTTCTCGGAATTCTCATCGCCCTTGCGTACTGCGATGATGTTCGCGTAGGTCTGAGCCGCGTCACCCGAAGCGTCCTCAACTGCGAGAGCGTCCTTAGAGTTCAGACCTGCCGCAAGTGCGTAGTTACCGTTGATTACGGCAAGCGAGCCCTTGTCGCTGTTGTTGAACTGAGCCGCAACTGTGTCAGCCTGAACGGTGGTAATCTTGTAGCCCTTGTTATCTACGATATCAAGAGTGGTAACGCCGTCATTTGCGTTTGCACCCTCGGGGAGAGTGATAAGTCCCTCCTGTGCGAGAAGAAGCAATGCTCTGGTTTCGTTGCTGTCGTCTGCGGGGATTACAATGCTTGCACCTGCTGCGACATTTGCAACGCTGTCAACGCCGTTTCCGTACAGTCCGAACGGCTCGTAGTGGATAGAGGCCGCAGAAACGAGGTCAGTGCCGTTCGCCTTGTTGTAGCTGTTGAGGTAGGGGGTGTGCTGGAAGTAGTTAGCGTCCAGTTCTCCATCGGCGAGAGCCTTATTCGGAAGAACATAGTCGTCGTAAATTGTAATCTGAAGGTCGTAGCCCTGTGCTGCAAGCTCTTCCTTCACAGCGTCGAGAATCTCACCGTGCGGGGTAGAAGTAGCACCTACCTTGATTACAACCTTTTCGGTTGTGGGAGTGCTTTCGTTGTTTCCGGAAGCGGGGGAATTCTCCGAGTTGTTGGAAGCTGTGCTTGATGTGCTGCCGTTGCAGCCTGTAAGTGCAAGTGCGGAAAGTGCAAATGCAAGTGCGGTAGATACAATGTTCTTGATTTTCATAATAAAATTCTCCTTTAAATTTCAAAATTCAGATTCAGCCCGTTGGGCTGTTTGGTTTGGGTTTGTTTTTGGTGAATCAGTCAGTGTGACATCGCCACATTCGCCCGAACCTGAAATTTTCTCTCAAAAGACGTTCCAAAATGTGTAACATAGTCTTTCTCCTTTTGTTCTTTTGGCAACACGGCAAAAGTGATGCCGATTGTGTGGTGTTGCCTTTATTTTGAAATGCGTTTGTCGGTCTTTCTCGCGATAACCATTCCAACCTCTTGAATTAGCTGGACGATAATCACGGTGAGCAATACGCATATCCAAATTATGTTGTCTTGGAAACGCTGGTATCCGTAGGTTATTGCAATCATTCCAAGGCCGCCGCCTCCGATTGTACCCGCCATTGCGGAATATCCGAGAATGGTGACCAGCGAAATCACCGCTCCAACCAGAAGCGAGGGCTTCGCTTCGGGAATCAGCACCTTGTAGACAATGCGGAACGAGGAAGTACCCATCGCCTGAGCGGCTTCAATCACACCGCTGTCAACTTCCTTGATGGAGGACTCCACCATTCTTGCAACGTAGGGAATAGCTGCGATAATGAGGGTGACAATCATCGCCTTGTTTCCAAGAGCGGTGCCTACGACAAACTTTGCTACTGGCAGTACCGCAATCATCAGAATGACAAACGGTATACTGCGGAAGATGTTGACGATAAACCCGATAATCTTATTGAGCCACGGAATGGGACGAATTCCACCCTTGTCGGTGACGCTGAGAAGCACTCCGAGCGGTAGTCCCACCAGATAAGCGAAGAACGCGGAAATGAACGTCATATAAACCGTTTCCCATATACCAAGCTGTAAAATGCCCTTATCAATCAGCTGAGGGAGAAGATTGTTATTCATATTGTCGTTCTCCTTTCTTTAAAGCTGAGTAAATTGAACGCCGCTTGCGGTGAGGTAAGCCTTTACCTTTTCGGCACTTCTTTCATCATCGGGAAGTCCGAGAAGTATCTGTCCGAAAGCCTTGCCGTCAATGTCCTTGGTGTCTGCGTGGAGAATATTCACGGGCACTCCGCAGTCGAGGACGAGATTTGCGATAACGGGTTTCAGGGAATTCTCGCCGTTGAAGACAATGCGGATTTTCGCACCGCCCGATACCTCCTCCACCGCCTTTGCTTCGGGGAGAACCAGCTTTTTCGCAATCGCAGACTGCGGATTCGCGAACACCTCGCTGACTTTGCCGAGTTCTGCAACCGTGCTGTTGTCGAGAACCGCAACGCGGTCGCATATCTTATCGATAACCTTCATCTCATGGGTGATAACCACAATCGTCACGCCGAGAGTTTCGTTTATCATCTTCATCAAGTCGAGAATTGAGCTGGTGGTGTCGGGGTCGAGGGCACTTGTCGCCTCATCGCAGAGCAGATATTTCGTTTTCGCGGCGAGTGCTCGTGCGATTGCCACACGTTGCTTCTGTCCACCCGAGAGTTGGGAGGGATATGCTTTCGCTCTGTCGGAAAGTCCGACGAGTTCGAGCAGTTCCTCGGCTCTTTTTATCGCGTCCGCTTTTTTCACGCCTGCAATTTCAAGCGGGTAGCAGATATTCTTGATAACGTTTCTTTGTGAGAGAAGATTGAACCCTTGGAATATCATTCCGATATTCTGGCGGGTTTTCAGAAGCTCCTTGGTGGAGAGTTCGCCGAGGTTCTGACCATCAATAATGACAGAGCCGGAAGTGGGTCGCTCTAAGTAGTTTATACATCGGATAAGCGTGCTTTTTCCCGCACCCGACAGACCGATTATTCCGAAAATCTCGCCGTCCTCAATCGTGATGTTGATGTCCTTGAGGGCGGTAACGCCGTTCGGGTAGGTCTTGGATAAGTCTTTTATCTCAATCAATGTTATATCCTCCGATTCTGACAATAAAAAACAGGCACATTGCTGTGCCTGCACAGTCGGAATAATCCTTTCTGGGGGGAATAATCAGCGGCTTTGCACAGCATGGCTATTCGGTTTTTTGCAGCACATCATACACATGGGCATTTTATTCATAATAGTCATACCGTCCGCTCCTTTCAAGTGGTCAAATGGGTTTCTTTTGGATTGAGTTAATTATACCACATAAAACCTACTATGTCAATAGGTAAATAGTAAAATTGTTGCACAAACAAGATTTAACATTAAAGATTTCGATTGTGCAGTTTGCAAAAACGGAGTAAATCAAACGCCGATTGTGCGTTCTATCCACTCGCCGACTACTTTTGTAAGCTCCATTCGCTGACCGATGAAGCTGTGGTTTCCGCTGATTACGGCATATTCGCAGCGGCTGCCTTCCGTGCTTAGTCTTTCGGCGAGCGGCTTCAGCATCTTATCGGGCGGGGCGATGGTGTCGTACTTCGCTTCTACAAGCAGGACGTTGTGATGGAGCAAGCTTTCGTAGTTATAGCACACCCCGAGCGACTGACAGTTGTGGAGAGCGTTCTCAAAAACCTCGCTTGCCGAGTTCATCTTCAGACATTGTCCCTCGGTTTCAATCATTAAAAACAGGTCTTTTTCGAGCTTATAGCGGAACGCCGCACCGATATCGTATGCGGCAAGTGCTGCGACTCCCTTTATGAAGTCCAGCTCCTTTGCGGCATTCAGCACGGTCTGACCGCCCATACTGTGTCCCACAAGGAAGATGTTTTCGGTGTCGATGCCGTACTGCTCCGCGATTGCACTGTTGTGTGCCCATTTTGCGATAGCGATAAGGTCGTCCTTGAGATTGGTGAAGAGGTAGCTGCCCTCGCTGCC
Source organism: Oscillospiraceae bacterium (assembly GCA_051882535.1). Classification (GTDB taxonomy): domain Bacteria; phylum Bacillota; class Clostridia; order Oscillospirales; family Ruminococcaceae; genus CAG-115. Next base: position 5,746 of record JBJESA010000195.1, on the reverse strand, counting down.
CCATGCACCGCGGTGGTTCATGTGAATGACAACGCAGCCCATTCGCATAAGTGCGAGTTCAAGGTCGTTGTTGGTGGTGTAACCCGGAAAGCCGTGGGACATTATAACGGTAGGGTAGGGCTTTTTATTCCGCTTGTCGGGCGTTAGAAGATAGCCGTACAAACGGCAGCCACCGCTTATGATATTAAGCTCGAATATCTCGGGGAAGTCTTCCTGTGAGGAAAAATTTGCTTCTTTAAATGCGTTTTCTGCTTTCATAGTTATTCTCCTGATTAAAGTTATAATGCCATTATAACACGTTTTGGGGAATTTGTAAAGTGGCAGGCTGCCGATAAAGGTGCATCTACTTCGTCAACGACCCATCGGCAGGCACAAAGCCTAGCCGATGGGCCGTTTCCTCGTATCTGCACCTTTCTCGCCAGCCTTTAAACTTTTTCTGCAAGTTGAGGCAACAGTTCCTTATCTCAATCCTTTATCAATTTAAAGCACACCGTCTGCTCATTGATAAGCGGCTTGTCGTACACGAAGAATACCACTCCCGCCCTATCCGAGCGGATTTCGCTTACAAGTTCGCCGTCAAGCGGGTTGTTTATCCGTGCTAAGAGGTCGTCCTCCTCCACAAGCTGTCCCGTCTTAACAAGCGGCGTGAAAATTCCCACCGCGTCGGCATGAATCTGCTCAATGTCGTTCTCCGAGATAATCTCCGTGTTGTACCCCGCGTGAACCTTGTGCGTGATAAGCCCTGTGTTCACCATAAATCGCAGAATCGCCATCACAGCCGCTTGTGCGGAGGGCTGGTCTATCGTATCGGTCGCGTTGGTGTACATGGAGAACGCCTGCGTATCCCAGATTTGCCAGTTGTAGTTGAGCGTGGTGGTGTCGTAGGGCCGTGGCGTGCGGATTATGCCGAACTCCATTCCGAACAGCTTCATCAAATCGGGCGAGAATATCCCCGTATCCATCATCTTGATGTGCGGGAGGAAATTTCCCTCTTGGTAGAAGCTAGCGAGCTGAATTCCGTACTCGTAGCCCTGAATTTGCGTGAAAACTCCGTCCGCTATCCGCTGTGTGGTTTCGCCCAAATCGTAGCCTGGGAACATTCGGTTTATGTCGGTGTTATCCATCGTCCAGAAACGCTTGCCGATATTCATCGAGTAGTAGTTGACGCACGGAACAACCAGAATTTCGTGGTCGGGGGCGATTTCCCCGCGGAGTTCCAGCCCCTTGAGAGCCTGAACCACCTGAGAGCAGACATACATCTGCTGAATCTCGTTTCCACGCATAGCACCCACCAGTGCCAGCGACTTCTTACCCGCCCCGAAGCGGAAGCCTATCACATCAAGCGGCTCTCTGTAGGGAGATTTCAGGGAATACAACACTTCTTTCTTCATACGCTGTCCCCCTTTCCCTCGGGTTGGAGTATTCTTGCCAGCAGCGAACCGCCGAACACTATCGGGTACTCACGCAGCGTGAAAATCATTCCATCGCATACCGCAAGCACCTCCTCGGCGACTGTGCCTTTCAGCGGGTCGAGGACGTCGCCGATATGGTCGCCCTGCTTTACGTTCTCCCCGAATTCCACACAGGGGACGAACACGCCCGCCGCTGCGGAATTTACGAATCCCACGCTTCTTCCAATTGAGGTCATCGGCTCGCGGACGTGGTTTACCTCGCCGTTCCACATTCCCAAATTCTTCATCAGATTGAGAATACCGTCCAGCAGTTGGAAACTGTATTCCTTGGTGATACGCATACCCACGCCCATCTCGCAAACCAGCGTTTTCGTGCCGATAGAGTTCAGGGAGTAGGCAAGCGTTGACTCCAGCACCGTTGCCGCCTCATGCACCCAGATGAAATCCACATTCAGCATTTTGGCGTAAGGAACAAGCTCGTCTGCGGAGTTTACGTTTATGCGAATCTGTGGAATCTCCTTAAGATAGATGTTGCTTGCGTGAACATCAATGCACATATCCGCACCCGAGAGGTCGTCCACAATTGAAGCACACAGTGCCTCAATCATAGTGCCGTCTTTTGAGCCGGGGAAAATGCGGTTCATATCCAAATCGAACATAGGCACTCCGCGTGTAATCGAGTCAATTCCCATCGGGTTCATTGCGGGGTAGATGTCCACTGTTCCGTTGAGCTTGTCGAGATTATCGTTAAGCGTTTTTGCGAGCAGCCACGCAAGGTACTGCCCCTCCAGCTCGTCGCCGTGAATACCCGTGACAAGGCACAGCCGCTTACTACCGCTGCCGTGCCTTATCGTATTCTTCTGAATTACAAGGTCTTCGTTCACCGCAAGCGAAGCCTTTGCTATCGTCTGTATCATTTCGTTTTCCTCTTTTAAACCGTCAGGCAGGAGTTTATCAGCTGCATCTGTCGGGTGTAGTTTCCGAGCATTACGCCGCGGTCAATCGCACAGTCGCCGAAATCCCGCCCTTGTGAGAGCGTGAGATAATCGTCCGTCACTGCATTGTTGTTGGTGGGGTCGTAGCCCAGCCAGCACTCGCCGTTCCAGTATTCCAGCCAGCTGTGCGTTTCGCCGTCACAGCTTGCAAGTCCCGCGATATAGCGGCAGGGAATACCGTCCATTCGAAGCAGCGAAAGCATGATATGCGTGAAGTCCTGACACACGCCTTTCTTCTGTGCAAACGCCTCGGGTGCGGTGGTTTTTATCGTGGTGGAGTTCTTCTCGTAGGTGAACACCTCGCTTAGTTTCTTCGAGAAAAATTCACACCGTTCTTCGGGCGAATCCGCCACACAGATTTCATTCAGGGATTTGTAGAATGTCATGAGTGAATTATCTGGCTTTGTGAACTTGCTCTGGAATGCGTAGCAAGGCATATAGTCGCGGCGGCTTTGGCTGCTGTCAACCTCCGCACACCCGCGAATTTCAAAGTCAAGAAAGCGGTGTTCGCTCTTGAGATAACCGCTGGTGACATTGTTCCCGAAAGCGTCCACTGTCTGACAGGTGGACACAAACGGAGTAAGCGACAGCTCGCAGGAGAGAATGTGCTGCGTTTCCGTTTCGGGCGGAATGCATCGCAGTGCTATCGAATGTTCCCTCACATAGTCGTCAAAGGTGAGCTTTGTAGTAAACGTGAAGTTCAGTTTCTTCATAATTCCACCCCTTTAACTTGCCTTGCGGAACAGATTTCCGAGGCTCTGCAGTGCAGCGGGAACGGAATTCCGGTATTTCTCGCCGTCGCCCATAATCTCCACGAGCGTACACAGGTGCTGTGTGTTGTAGCGATACGGCGTATTTGCGGGAACGGAGTGCAGATGCCTGCACAGACGTTCAAACTCGTCGCTTATCATCTCGAACGGATATTTCAGGCGGAAATACAGGTCAAGCCGTTCGATGCTCTTTCCGCAGTAGATGATATTTTTGATTTCCACATCGAGAATATTATCCGCAATGCAGCCCCAGAAGCCGTACAGAATATCCTCCAGCGGCAGCAGTGCCAGCCGCAGACTTTGACTTGTCCCCTTAGCGGCGGCAAGCTTATCCTTTGCCATTTGCAGAAACGACAGTGCTTCGGTGGAAATCTCTTCGCGAAGCACTATGCCGTTGTCGTAAGCACGGTCGAGCGAGAAAGCTACGCTGTTCTGATTATCCTTGTCGAAAATAAATGACTTGAAAAAATCCGCACTGTTGCCGTAAGTATCGCCAAGTCCGAAAGCGGCGAGATATTCAATATACGCTCCCTCGTTCTTGTCAATAACCATATCCGATAATTGCTCTAATACCTTTAAGGTGGTGAAAACCCGTTCTGTGTAGCGGCCAAGCCAGAAAAGGCGGTCGCCGTGTTCTACCGAGATTGTACCCATGTGTCTTTAAAGCCTCCTCCTTGTGATGAATTTACTACGAATGAATCGGGGTTACGCGAGAACCGCGTCAGTCCCGAAGCCCATACTCTTGTTGTTTCTCCCGAAAGCACGAATGCACGCAAATCTGCTTTACGCATTACCGTTTCGCCGCCCTCGATAATCGGGAGGTCTTTGAAGTCGATAACTTCCTGTGCGATAAAGCGGCGTGGTTCGCGGATAATCGTCTGTTTAAATTCCTCCAGCTTTTCCGCAGAAAGGTCGCTGCCGAATACCACTCCGTATCCACCCGCCTCTGCAACGTCCTTGATTACCAGCTTGCCGATATTGCCGAGAACATACTCCATATCCTCCTCGTAGAAGGGAAGATAGGTGGGTGCGTTCTTCAGAATCGGCTCTTCGTCCAGATAGTAGCGTATCATCTTCGGGACGAAGTAGTAGATGCCCTTGTCGTCCGCAACTCCGTTTCCGGGAGCGTTGATGATAGCGACATTTCCCGCACGGTATGCCTCCATAAGGTTTGGTACGCCGATAAGCGATTCCGACTCGAAAGTCAGCGGGTCGAGGTAGTCGTCCGAAATTCTCCGATACAATGCCCCGATTCTCGTTTTGCTGCCCGAGTAGGTCTTTTGGTATAGAATGTTGTCCTCCACAAAAAGCTCGTCGTTCTGCACAAGAACCGCACCTGTAAGCTCCGCAAGGTAGCTGTGCTCGAAGTAGGCGGCATTGTACCGTCCCGGCGTGAGGATTGCGTTTATTCCTCCGCAGTTGGAGTAGTCCATTGTGTCGCGGAGCAGCTTCGCATAGTTGCGGTTGTCGAGAATTTTGTTATCCGAGAATGCTTTTGGAGAAGCAAGCCTTGTCAGCTCCCGAGCAATAAGCGGGTAGCTTGCACCCGATGGGATTCTGAGGTTGTCCTCAAGAATATACCACTCGTTGTCCTTGCCCTCGACCAAATCTATTCCCGATATGTGGCTATAGATGCGGTGGGGCGGGGTGATGCCCTCACATTGCGGGAGATACCCGCTCGAGATGTAGACAAAATCCTCGGGCACTATCTTGTCGCGTATAATCTTCTTGTCGTGGTAGATGTCGTACAAAAAGAGGTTCAGAGCGTCCACACGCTGAACCAGTCCCTTTTCGATTGCCTTGAAATCGTCCGCACTTATTATCCGCGGAATCGGGTCAAACGGGAACAGCTGCTCCTTGAATACACCATTCTTATAGATACCGAACTTCACACCGTATCGGCGAAGAAGTTCGTTTATCTCGTCAACATTGGTAATTGGTACGTCTTTTAGGCTTTGTTCCAGCATTGCCTGCATAAGTTTCACTCCTTGTTAATCATGCTGTTGATAAAGGCACATCTACTTCGTCAACGGCACCACGGCAGGCAGAAGCTGCCCCTAGGACATCAAGCCTTGCCGTGGCACCGTTTCCTCGTATCTGTACCTTTCTCACCAGCCTGTTTTTACACTTTTTCGACAAACTGAGAGTTTGGTATAGAAATATACAAAAGGGCTTGGTATATTTCTATACCAAGCCCCATTGCTTCTATGCCTATATTATAAATGAATTTTTCAAAATTGTCAATGTCACTTTTTCACAATATTTCCTATAATTTTGGTGCATTTTCACCGCAAAATGAATATTTAGATATTAAATCTTGCAAAAACTCTTGACAACGGGCGAATTTCGGTATATACTGTAAGCATAGCAGCGGTGCTTCTCTGATTTGGGACAGCACCGCTTTGCATTTTTATTTGCCTATTCCGGCTTTGGGAGTGATTTTGATGAAAAGGCGACCTATAATTGGTGTAATCCCGCTTATTGACTATGAGAAAAAGAGTTATTGGATGATTCCGGGATATATGAAAGGCTTGCAGGACTTTGGTGCAATACCCATGATGCTTCCGAT
>JBJESA010000194.1:0-9596 GCA_051882535.1 Oscillospiraceae bacterium | reverse complement strand
GATCACCAGAAGCACCAACGACATCACACAGGTGCAGATGCTGGTGGCAATGGGTTTGCAGATAATCACAAAAACACCGATAATGCTTGTGTGGGGTATCCTTAAGATAATGGGCAAGGAGTGGCAGTGGTCGGTGGCGACTGCAGCAGCGGTAATGCTTATAGTCCTTGTTATTATGATTGCGGTATTTCTGGCACTTCCGAAATTCAAGATAATTCAGAAGCTGACCGATGATTTAAACCGCGTCACAAGGGAAAATCTTACAGGTATCCGTGTAATCAGGGCATATAATGCAGAAGAATATCAGCAGGAAAAGTTTGACGGTGCAAACGCCGCTCTGACTAATAACAATCTGTTTGCAAACCGTATTACTGCACTGCTTATGCCGACTATGACATTTATTACTTCGGCGATAAGTCTTGCAATTTACTGGATAGGGGCGTATCTCCTTAACAGTGCCGAAATGACGGAGCAGCTTTCCATATTCTCGGATATGGTGGTGTTTTCTCAGTATGCAATGCAGGTGATTCTGGCTTTTGCTATGCTGACTGTGCTGTTTGTAATGCTGCCGAGAGTTATGGTAAGCGTTTATCGTATAAATGAAGTGCTGGATATGCAGGTAAGAATAAAGGACGGTACAAAATCCGCACAGAAAGGCAGTGAAAAAGGCAAAATCGAATTTCGGAATGTGTCCTTTGCTTATCCCGGCGGCGGTGCAGATACTCTTCATAATATCAGCTTTACGGCAAATCCGGGCGAAACGGTTGCCCTTATCGGAGCGACGGGCAGCGGAAAATCCACCTTGGTAAATCTGATACCTCGTTTTTATGACGCGGGTTCTGGGGAGATATTTGTAGATGGCGTTAATATAAGAGATTACGAAGTGTCCGCTCTTCGCGAAAAAATAGGATATATATCTCAGAAAGCTGTATTGTTTGCGGGAAGCGTCGCTTCAAATATAGCGTTCGGCGAGGATAATATCTCGGCTGAAAAAACGGAAGCTGCCGCTCAGGTTTCCCAAAGTGCGGAATTTATAAAGTCAATGCAGGGTGAGTATGAAGCGGAAATAGCACAGGGCGGAAGCAATCTCTCGGGCGGACAGAAGCAAAGATTATCTATTGCAAGGGCTGTTTATAAAAACCCCGAAATTTATATTTTCGACGATTCCTTTTCGGCACTGGATTATAAAACAGACCGTATTCTGCGTGAGAAACTGACTGAATGTTCAAAGAACGCAACGAAGCTCATCGTTGCACAGAGAATCGGAACAATCCGCCGTGCCGACCGAATTATAGTGCTGGAGGACGGACAAATTGTCGGAAACGGCACTCACGACGAACTTCTGAAAAACTGTCCGACATATCGTGAGATAGCATACTCTCAGCTTTCGGAGGAGGAACTGCACGATGAATAAGAAAATAAATCCATTAAAGGAGCTTCTTGTGTATTGCCGCAGATATCTCGTTCTGTTGCTGGCGGCTCTGGTGCTTGGAGCTGCGTGTGCGGTATTCAGCGTTATCGGCCCGAACAAAATTGCCGATATGGTTGACCTTATAGAACAGGGTCTCAGAAGTGGCTTTGACTTGAGGGCAATAGGCAGGATAGGTGTTTTTCTGGCAGTACTGTACGGTCTGGGCTGGCTGTTCGGATATATCCAGCAGTTTATTCTGACTACAGTTACCCAAAGAATGACACAGTCGCTAAGGACTGATATTTCCGAGAAAATAAATCGTATGCCTTTACGATATTTCGACTCAACAAGCTTCGGAGATATTCTTTCCCGTGTTACCAATGATGCGGATACTATCGGTCAGATGCTCAGCAGCAGTGTGGGTACGCTTGTGTCGTCTGTAACTTTGCTTGTGGGTACGCTGATTATGATGTTTGTCACCAATGTGCAGATGGCGGCGGGAGCGATTATTTCTTCCCTTATCGGTTTTGCTTTACTGATACTACTTGTAAGGAAATCTCAGAAATACTTTCTCGAACAGCAAAATTCGCTTGGAAAAATGGACGGCTTTATTGAGGAAATGTTCTCCGGTCAGCAGATAGTCCGTGCTTACAATGCCGAGGAAAAAGCTAAGCGTGATTTTGACGAGATAAACGGAACGCTTTACGCAAGTGCATGGAAATCCCGTTTTTTGTCGGGACTTATGATGCCGATAATGAGCTTTGTGGGTAATCTGGGATATGTGGTAGTCTGTGTGCTTGGAGCAATACTTACGTCTGAGGGTATCATCAGTTTCAGCGTAATTGTATCATTTATGATATATGTCCGCCTGTTCACACAGCCGCTGTCACAGATTGCTCAGGTGCTGGCAAGTATTCAGCCTGCAATAGCCGCGAGTTCGCGTGTGTTTGAATTCCTGAACGAGGAGGAATTGGAGGACGAGAGTGAAAAGACCAAATATCTTTCCTCTGTACAGGGTAATGTGGAATTTGAACACATTAAGTTTGGATATTTGCCAAATAAACCTGTTATCCGCGATTTTTCCGCAAATATTAAGGCAGGTCAGAAGATTGCAATCGTAGGGCATACAGGTGCAGGCAAAACGACTATTGTAAATCTGCTTATGCGTTTTTATGAAACAGAGGGCGGCAATATTCGTATCGATGGGATTCCCATAACAGAAATGAAGCGTGAGAATATTCGCAGTCTGTTCTGTATGGTTTTACAGGATACATGGGTATTCGAAGGAACTCTGCGTGAAAATCTGGTTTATTGCAGCCCAGATGTATCCGACGATAGGCTTGATGAGATTTGCCGTGCGGTGGGCTTATCTCACTTTGTAAAAACGCTTCCCAAAGGTTATGATACGGTACTGAATGAACAGAGCAGCCTTTCCGCGGGTCAAAAGCAGCTTGTAACGATTGCTCGTGCTATGATAAAGGATTCGCCGCTTCTTATTCTGGACGAAGCTACCAGTTCGGTGGATACGAAAACGGAAATGACCGTGCAAAAAGCTATGGATATCCTTATGGAGGGACGAACCAGCTTTATTATCGCACACCGCCTTTCAACCATACGCAATGCGGATTTGATACTTGTAATGAAGGACGGAGATATCGTTGAAAGAGGCACACATAATGAACTGATAATGCAGGGCGGAGTCAATGCAGATTTGTATAACAGCCAGTTTGAAAAGGAGCGGTGAATCGGCTTGGTGGCTAGGCTTTGTGCACTGGGAACAGATTTTGCCTGCCGACAAGTCGTTGATGAAATAAATGTGCCTTTATAGACAGACTGAGTGCGGGATTATTCCCGCACTTTTTGTTTATGTAAAAAATCTCCCCACCTGATAAATAATCAATGCCGCCACATAAGCGAATACGCATTGATACGCTACTGCAAATGCCGTCTGCTTTGCCGAGCCCATTTCACGTCGAATTGCGGCAATTGCCGCTACGCATGGAGCACACAGCAAATTGAACACCATAAACGAAAATCCCGATAGCGGGGAAAACTCCGAAAAACCTGTTATCCCGAGTACTGCCACGATTTCTTCTTTTGCGGCAAGTCCCATAATCGTTGCGGTGACTGCGGCAGGCTCCCCGAATCCGAGCGGTGTGAAGATGGGGCACAGCAACCCGCTTATTTTCCCGAGAATACTTTCCGAGAGCGGCAAATCCGCACTCCAGACAATCTTGCCATCAATTGCTCCGAGCATACAACCCGCACGAATAGCGATTGACGAGAGAAGAATCACCGTCCCCGCCTTTTTGATAAAGCCCCACACCCGTTCCCAAGCTGAACTGATAATTCCTTTAAATTCGGGCAGACGATAAGCGGGGAGTTCCATAATAAACGGAGCGGATTCTCCTCGAAATATCTTTGTGTTTTTGAGAATAATTCCCGACAAAAACACAGACGCTATTCCTATGAAGTACGCCGCGGGAGCAGTCCACCATGCACCGTCAAACACTGTCGCAGTGATAAGCGAGATTAGCGGCAGTTTCGCACTGCACGGAATAAACGTTGTCGTGATAACAGACATTCGGCGGCAGCTGTCGTTTTCGATTGTGCGTGAGGCAGAAATTCCCACAGCACCACACCCCGAGCCGATTATCATAGGGATAACACTTTTTCCCGACATTCCAAACCGCCTGAAAATTCTGTCGAGAATAAACGCAATCCGTGACATATAGCCACATTCCTCGAGGAACGCCAGCAGCAGAAACAATACGAATAAATGTGGCACAAACCGCAGCACTGCCCCCACACCCGACACAATTCCGCCCGAAATAAGCGACCTTATCCGGTCCGAACACCCAAGCGAGAATAATGCACTGTCAAGCCGCTCACCCAGCAGATTTGAAGCTCCCTCCAGCCCCTCGCACAGCCGTCCGGTAAGCGTTATTGAGAGAAAATACACCGCCGTTATTATCACTGCAAATAGGAGAAGTGCGGGTGCTCCGTTGGCAAAAACACGGTCTATTTTTTGTGTTAGGGCGAGCGGATTTTTCGCTTGTTTCGTAGACTTTATAAGTCTGTCGATTATAAGATACCGCTCAGCCGCTATAATGCTGTCGGAACGGTCGCCCAGTTCGTTTTCGCACGCCTTGATAATCCGCTCAAGGGCGGCTGTGTCGGAGATGTTGACCGAGTGGGAGATTTCCTTGTCGCGTTCGAACAGTCGTATAGCATACAACCTCCGCTGTTCGCTTGGTATTCCGGAAATCAGCATCTCAATCTGCGAAAGTGCAGCTTCAACGCACCCGCAAAAGTGCAGCGACTTTGTGGTTCTTCTCTCAGACTCAGCGAGGTTTACCGCCGCTTTTGCGACTTGTTCAACGCCCACGACGTTCATCGCAGAAACCGCAGTCACCTCGCAGCCCAGTCCTTTTGACAGTCGCTCTATATCGGGAATATCGCCGTTTTTCTCGGCTTCGTCAATCATATTGAGTGCAATCATCATCGGAATCCCGAGGTCGAGCAATTGGGTGGTGAGATACAGATTTCGCTTGAGATTGGTGGCGTCCACCACATTTATGATAACGTGCGGCTTCTCGTACAGCAGACAGTTCATAGTTGCACGTTCATCGGGGGAATATACCGTCAGTGAGTATACTCCGGGCAAATCCACGATTTTTACATCGCTGTTCCCTTTGAGTGGGGCTTCTTTTTTGTCAATGGTAACGCCCGCTCGATTTCCGACATACTCTTTTGATGATGTCAGTGCGTTGTAAAGCGTGGTTTTTCCCGAATTCGGATTCCCGACAAGTGCGATTTTAAGTTCCATACCGTCATCTCCCTTTTACGTGCTTGCTTGTCTATTCCATCTTATTTAGAGATTTTTGAAAAATTCGGACAACTTACCGGTTTGTAACAATTCACAAAATCGAGAGGCGATTTTGTTTGTTTTTCACAAATGATGACTGTTGAAAAAAGCGGCAAACTATGATATAATAATAAGGTGTTTTTAGAGAAAGAAGGATTGACTTGGCGAGAAACTACTCAATGAATATGACCGAAGGGCCGATTTTGAAGAAGATGCTGCTTTTTTCGCTGCCACTGATGGCTTCGGGAGTGCTGCAGCTTCTGTTCAATGCCGCAGATGTCGTGGTAGTCGGACGCTTCGCGGGTGATAACTCTATGGGTGCGGTGGGTTCTACCTCGTCGCTTATAAACCTGTTCGTGAATTTCTTCGTTGGACTGTCAGTCGGCGTAAATGTCGTTGCGGCGAGAGCACACGGTGCGGGTTCTAAATCGGATATGAATGATATAGTCCACACCTCGATTCTGCTGTCTGTGATAAGTGGAACATTGCTGATGATAGTCGGAGTAATCTTCGTTCCGCAGATGCTTTTGATGATGAAGGCAACGGAGAATCTGCTCCCGCTTGCCACGGACTATCTGCGGATTTACTTTCTGGGAATGCCGGCTACAATGGTGTACAACTTCGGCTCGGCAATTCTCCGTTCGGTGGGCGACACAAAGCGACCGCTTTACTTTCTGCTCACTGCGGGTATTATCAACTTCCTGCTGAATCTGCTGTTTGTAATTGTGTTCCACATGGGAGTAAAGGGCGTTGCACTTGCAACTGTCATTTCACAGTTTATTTCGGCGGCATTGGTTTTGATGTGCCTTATTAAAGACACAAGTTCTATTCACCTTGATTTGAAGAAGCTGCGTTTGAACGGCAGGGTAATGCTGTCTGTTGTGCAGGTGGGACTTCCCGCGGGATTGCAGGGAATGATTTTTTCTTTCTCCAATGTTGTTATTCAGTCCTCGGTAAATTTGTTCGGAGATACAACCGTTTCGGGGAACACCGCCGCACAATCCGTAGAGGGCTTTATTTACACGGCGATGAATACCTTTTATCAGGCGGCGATTTCCTTTACAGGTCAGAATGTCGGTGCGAAACGCTATGAGCGTATCCCGCGAATTCTCGCTTGTGCCCTAGGCTGTGTGACAGTTGCGGGAATGGGGCTTGGTTGGCTTGCGTTTCTGCTTGGGCGGCCGCTTCTTGGAATTTACTCCCAAAATCCCGAAGTCGTAGACGCGGGACTTACCCGACTTTCGGTAATCTGCACCACCTACGCACTATGCGGATTGATGGACGTTATGGTGGGAATGCTGCGTGGCCTTGGCTATTCGATAATGCCGATGATTGTATCCCTTTGCGGGGCTTGCGGACTTCGCTTGCTGTGGATTGCAACCGTTTTTCAGATTCCCGAATACCACACCATAACTACGATATACTTGTCCTATCCCATCTCTTGGTCGATAACTTTCTTGACGCACGTTATCTGCTATGTGATTATCTGGCAGAAGATTAAACGCAGAGAGGGACTTATAAAAAGGAGCATTGCAAATGATAATTGACGCTCATGCACACATCTATCCCGACAAAATTGCCGAGCGTGCGGTAAAGGGGATAGAGGATTTTTACGATATGCACGTTGATTACAACGGCACTATCTCCGCTCTGATTAGCGAGGGGGAAAAGGCGGGCGTTTCACGTTTCCTTGTGCAGTCGGTAGCCACCGTCCCCGAGCAAGTACAGTCGATTAACAACTTTATCGCACAAAGCGTGAAGAATTTTCCCGACAAACTTATCGGATTCGGCACACTTCACCCCGATTTTGAAGATATAAGCGGAGAGGTGACCAGAATGGAGAGCTTGGGACTTCGTGGTATCAAACTGCACCCCGACTTCCAGCACTTCAATCTTGATGATGAATCCGCTTTCCCGATTTACGAAATCGCTGAAGAACGTGGGCTTCCTATTCTTTTCCACATTGGCGACCTGCGGCAGGATTTTTCAGCACCCGAGCGGCTTTTGCGGGTAGTGAAGAAGTTCCCGAAGTTGAAAGCAATCGGTGCTCATCTCTGCGGCTGGTCGATGTGGGACAAGGGGGCGGAATTGTTCGAGCATAGCGGGGTATATGCGGATTGTTCGAGCTCGTTGTATGCATTGTCCCCCGAACACGCCGCGGAACTAATCCGCAAAATCGGCACCGACCATGTGTTCTGGGGTACGGATTACCCGATGTGGAACGCCAAGGACGAATTGGAGCGATTTTCAAAACTTCCGCTCACCGATGAGGAGCGTGAGAATATTTTGTCCCGCAATCTCCTCCGACTTCTTGGCGAGATTAAGTAATAACATCAAGCCACTTGACAAATCCTTAAAATGGGAGTATAATATGCTTTGCGGAATTTATCTTCCGATAAAGAACAAAAAGAAAGGCAGAAGAAACAATGAAGATTAAAAAGATTTTATCAAGCGTATTGGCGGCGGTTCTCTGCATGACCGCATTTGCAGGCTGTTCCGGCAGCGGAAATTCCGGCAATTCCGACAATTTGTCGAATGTTTCCGAAACTTCCGGCGAGAGTTCGTCCACGACTGACTCCGCTCCCGCAAGCGGCGACAGCAGTACCGACAGCACCGACAAAACCGATGTCCCCGCTCCCGAGGTGCTGAAAGTAGTAGCCCTCAAAGGTCCGACAGCAATGGGACTCACAAAACTTATGACCGACAACGAAACCGAAAAGTACGGCTACGATTTTCAGATTGCCGCAGCACCCGACGAGGTTACAACAATGGTAGCAAGCGGCTCTGTCGACATCGCCTGCGTACCCGCAAACCTCGGCAGCGTGCTTTACAACAAGACCGAGGGCAAGGTACAGGCGATGGCGATTAACACGCTCGGAGTTCTCTACATTTGCGAGAACGGCGACACGGTGAAGTCCATCTCCGACCTCAAGGGCAAGACCATCTATTCCTCAGGCAAGGGTGCTACTCCCGAATATTCGCTCAACTTCATTCTTGAGAAGAGCGGACTTGCAAACGATGTAACCGTTGAGTGGAAGAGCGAACACACAGAGTGTGTTCAGGCACTTCTGACCAATCCGGACAGCGTTGCACTGCTCCCGCAGCCGTTCGTTACCACCGCACAGATGAAGAACGAAGGAATCCGCGTTGCCCTCGACCTTAACAAGGAGTGGGACAACCTTGGTGTTTCAAGTTCCCTGCTTACGGGTATTGTGATTGTCCGCAAGGAAATCGCACAGCAGTACCCCGAGGCAATCAGCCGGTTCCTCGACCTTTACAAGTCCTCCGTTGAGTACGTGAACACAAACGTTGACGAGGCGGCGGCTCTGGTAGGTAAGTACGATATTGTTCCCGAGGCGGTTGCAAAGAAGGCAATCCCCGCATGCAATATCGTCTGCATCACAGGCGGCGAAATGAAGACCAAGCTGTCGGGATATCTCCAGGTGCTGTTCGACAGCAACCCCAAGGCGGTTGGCGGCAAAATGCCCGCCGATGATTTCTACTTCGGCGTTTAAACTAATTAGATTCGGGAGTTGGAATAAAATCCAACCCCCGATTTGTACATACGGTAAAGGAGGGACGTATGAAAAGCAGACTGAAAAACACCGTTATCACAATAGCCTGCATACTGTTCTGGCTGTTGCTCTGGCAGCTGCTTGCCATGCGTCTTAACAGCAAAATTCTCATTGCTTCTCCGATTGAGGTAGTAGAGCGGCTGGGCAGTCTTGTTCGGGAAAAGTCTTTCTGGAGCAGTATTCTGTTCTCTATGGGGCGAATTCTCCTAGGCTTTGCACTCGGACTTTCAAGCGGTTGTTTGCTGGCTCTTGCCGCGGGAAAGGTAAAGTTTGTCCGCAGACTTTTCGCACCGCTCATCTCCGTGATGAAGTCAATTCCCGTTGCCTCGTTTACGATACTTGCCCTTATCTGGGTGGGATCAAAAAATCTCTCGGTATTTGTGTCGTTTGTGATTAGCGTGCCTATTGTCTGCTCCAATATGTTGGAGGGAATCGACAACCTCGACCCGAAGCTGAAAGAGATGGCTAAGGTGTTCCGAATCCCTGCACACAAGCGTTTTGCGGGTGTGTATCTTTCGCAGCTTCTGCCTTATTTCCGCTCTGCATCTCGTCTGGCTATGGGATTGTGCTGGAAATCGGGAGTTGCCGCCGAGGTTATCGGACTACCCAACAATTCGATAGGAGAAATGCTCTACGAGTCGAAGATTTATCTCGAAACCGCAGACTTGTTCGCATGGACGGTGACGGTTGTGCTGCTGAGTTTTCTCTGCGAGAAGCTTTTCTTGTTGCTTGTGGATATTCT
>JBJESA010000193.1:0-2208 GCA_051882535.1 Oscillospiraceae bacterium | reverse complement strand
GAGTTCTCCGGCAGAGTGGCTGAAATTTACGTAAACAACGGTGACGCAGTTGAGTACGGTCAGAAGATTATGAGAATTGAATAAGAGGATATCGTTATGACATTGAATCAAGAACAGATTAAGGAAATTATCCCCCACCGCGACCCGTTCCTCCTCATTGACGAGGTAACTGAACTTGAGCCGGGTGTGAGCGTTACTGCAAAGAAGTACCTCAAGCCCGATGAATACTGGTTTAAGGGACATTTTCCCGGACAGCCTGTAACTCCCGGCGTGCTGATGATTGAGATGCTGGCTCAGGCGGGTGCGGTATGTGCACTTGCTCTCCCTGAGAACAAGGGAAAAATTGCGTTCTTTGCGGGAATCGACAAGGCACGTTTCAGAGGTCAGGTTCTCCCCGGAGATACTCTCGAACTCAGCGTTGAGATGACTGAGAAGAAGGGCCCGATTGGCTTTGGCAAGGCAGTTGCAAAGGTAAACGGCAAGAAGGTAGTAACCGCAGAGATTTCCTTTGCTGTGGCTGATCCTAAGTCGGAATAATAACGGCATTTTGATTTGCCGATAATACTTTATTTAGGGGTATTAAAATGTTTAATAAGATACTCATAGCAAATCGCGGTGAGATTGCAATACGCATTATGAGAGCGTGCCGCGAGCTTGGAATAAAGACTGTAGCAATTTATTCCGAAGCGGATAAGTCCGCACTCCATGCACAGATTGCAGACGAGGCGATTTGCATCGGTCCCGCGGCTTCAAAGGACAGTTACCTCAACACTAAGGCGATTATCGCAGCGTGTGAGATTACCCATGCAGAAGCGATTCACCCAGGTTTCGGATTCTTGTCCGAAAATGCGGATTTTGCACGTCTTTGTGAGGCATGCGGACTTACGTTTATAGGCCCTACACCGCAGGTTATGGACTTGATGGGCGATAAGGCTAATGCACGTAAGACTGTGGTTGACGCGGGTGTTCCCGTTATACCCGGCTCTGACGGAATCGTCCCCGATCTGGACACTGCAAAGAAGATTTGCAACGAGTTCGGTTATCCTGTAATGGTCAAGGCTACTGCGGGCGGTGGAGGACGAGGCATTCGTCTGGTTACCAACGAAGAAGAGCTTGAAAGCAACTTCATTTCTGCTCAGCAGGAGGCACTTGCTTGCTTTGGCAATGGCGATTTGTACATTGAAAAGTTCATTGAGAACCCGCGTCATATCGAAATTCAGCTGTTGGCTGATAATTACGGCAATGTAATTCATCTTGGTGAGCGTGATTGTTCGCTTCAACGCCGTAATCAGAAGGTGTTGGAGGAAAGCCCCAGCCCCATTATGACCGACGATTTACGCAGAAGAATGGGCGAGGCGGCTGTTAGTGCCGCAAAGGCAAGCGGCTACCGCAATGCGGGAACTATCGAGTTCTTGGTTGACAAAAACAAGGACTTCTACTTTATGGAGATGAATACCCGTATCCAGGTTGAACATCCGGTAACCGAGTTTGTTACGGGAATTGACTTGGTGAAGGCACAGATCAGAATTGCAGCGGGTGAAAAGCTGTGGCTTACTCAGGACGATGTGAAACTCACAGGTCACGCAATTGAGTGCCGTATCAATGCGGAGGATCCTCGTCATAATTTCAGACCAAGTCCCGGAAAGATTCGTTCTATTCACGTGCCGGGTGGATTCAATGTTCGTATAGATAGTGCGGTATATACCGGTTACACAATTCCTCCGTACTATGACAGCATGATAGCAAAGCTGCTGGTAAAGGGTGCGGACAGGGAAGAAGCGATTTCGAAGATGAAGGTTGCTCTTTCGGAGTTCATAATTGACGGCGTTGAAACTAACATTGATTTCCAACTCAAACTTTTGAAGAATGAATACTTCGAACGCGGCGAGTTTGACAATGGCTTCCTTAATCGTACCAATATAATGGAGGAGTGAGATAATGGCGTCTATTGAAGAATTATTTAAAGTCGTAAAGTCGCGTTTTATGGACGACAATCACTCTGACGCTTCGGCGGATAAGACCGTTGAAATTCCCGAGAATTTGCTTTTTAAATGTCCCAGATGTGGCAGTGTTGTCTACAACGAGGAGTTTGTTAGAGCACTTAAGGTTTGCCCCAAGTGCAATTATCATGCTCGTCTTACATGGCAGGAAAGGCTTGAACTGACTGTTGATAAGGGCAGCTTTGTTGAGATGAACGAAAACCTCACT
>JBJESA010000192.1:0-2213 GCA_051882535.1 Oscillospiraceae bacterium | reverse complement strand
TGCAGGGTGTTGATATCAACGATAAGCATATCGAGGTTATCGTTCGCCAGATGATGCGTAAGGTACGCGTTCTTGACCCCGGCTCCAGCACATTGCTTGCAGGTGCTGTAATCGGAAAGAATGAGTATCTGGATATGGTTGACCAGCTTAAGGAACGCGAGGCGAACGGCGAGGAAGTCGTAATGCCTACTTGCGAGAGCGTGCTGCTCGGTATTACCAAGGCGTCGCTCGCAACCGACAGCTTTATGTCGGCGGCGTCCTTCCAGGAAACCACAAGAGTTCTCACCGAGGCTGCTATCCGCGGTAAGGAAGACCCGCTCACCGGTCTTAAGGAGAATATCATTATCGGTAAGCTCATTCCCGCAGGTACCGGTCTTAGAGCTCAGGAAGAAGCCGCTGCAGCTGCAGCCGGTGAAGTTTCCGAGAACGGAACTTCCGAGGTCGGAGAAGAGGCTGCTCCCACCGAGGAAAAAACCGAAGAAACTCAGGAATAATCGGTTGGCATAAAGCCAGAATAAAGCACATTGGATAGCGAAAGGCCGTGCGGTTGGTAAAATGCACAAAATCCAAGTGCGGAAAAAAGAAATTTTACGGCGATTGTGATAAAGGTGCGGAAAAGCCCTTGACAATCGCCGTATTTTGTTGTATAATCTATAAATGTGTTGGTGTATTTTCCGAAAAATAGGGAATACTAAAAACTGACACGAGTAAATAAGTAAGGTAGGTGAAAATAATGCCAACGTTTAATCAGCTTGTCCGCAAGGGACGTGAGGTATCGACCAAGAAGTCGAAGGCTCCCGCACTTCAGAAGGGTATGAACACTCTGAAGAAGAAGCAGATCGACCAGCACTCTCCCCAGAAGCGTGGAGTTTGCACCGCTGTAAGAACTCAGACTCCTAAGAAGCCTAACTCCGCAATGAGAAAGGTAGCCAGAGTCAAGATTTCCAACGGTTACGAAGTTACTGCTTATATCCCCGGAATTGGACACAAACTGCAGGAACACTCTGTTGTACTCATCAGAGGCGGACGTGTTAAGGATCTCCCCGGTGTGCGTTACCACATCGTAAGAGGTACTCTCGACGCTCAGGGTGTCGACAAGAGAATGCAGGGACGCTCGAAGTACGGAGCTAAGCGTCCGAAGGCGGGAAAGAAGGCGTAATTTCTTACTAAGCTGACAAGAAGGCATTATTTTCTTCGAGATATAATTCGGATTGAAAAGACTTTCTTGGCGGCGGGAGTATTGGATTACTTTCGAGTACCTATGATTTTCATTTTTTATGAAGGAGGGAAGTTAAAGTGCCAAGAAGAGGTAATGTTCCCAAGCGTGAGGTTCTGCCGGATCCGCTTTACGGTTCCGAGCTGGTAACCAGACTTATCAACAACATCATGCTTGATGGAAAGAAGGGCGTAGCCCAGAAGATCGTTTACGGTGCATTCGAGATCGTTGCCGAGAAGACCGGCAAGGACGCACTTGAGGCTTTCGAGGAGGCAATGGAGAACATCATGCCCCAGCTCGAAGTTAAGGCTAGACGTGTAGGCGGTGCCACTTATCAGGTTCCTATGGAGGTTCGTCCCGAAAGACGTCGTACTCTGGGTCTGCGTTGGATCACCAACTACAGCCGTGCACGTAGTGAAAAAACAATGAAGGAGCGCCTCGCAAACGAGATTTGCGATGCTCTGAACAATCAGGGCGGTGCTTGCAAGAAGCGTGACGATACTCACAAGATGGCTGAAGCTAACAAGGCTTTCGCACATTTCAAGTGGTAATCAGAGCATATTACGGAGGGATTTATGAAAAGAGATGTAACTCTTGAGATGACCCGTAATATTGGTATCATGGCTCATATCGACGCAGGTAAGACCACCACAACGGAGCGTATTCTGTTCTATACGGGTGTAAACCACAAGATTGGTGAAACCCACGACGGCGCTTCGACAATGGACTGGATGGAGCAGGAGAAGGAGAGAGGTATCACCATCACTTCCGCTGCTACTACCGCGTTCTGGAAGGATCATCGTATCAATATTATCGACACTCCCGGACACGTTGACTTCACAGTTGAGGTTCAGCGTTCTTTGAGAGTACTTGACGGCTCTGTTACTGTATTCTGTGCAAAGGGCGGCGTTGAGCCCCAGTCTGAAACAGTATGGCGTCAGGCAGACAACTATCATGTTCCCAGAATGGCTTATGTAAATAAGATGGACATTATGGG
>JBJESA010000191.1:0-9671 GCA_051882535.1 Oscillospiraceae bacterium | reverse complement strand
CATTCCAACCTGCATTTTATATGGTGCAAATGATAATTTGACTTCCATAGAAACCGTATCCGGATTTGCAGAACAAATTGGGGCAATTCTCACAGTAATGAATGACGGAGAACACTGGTTTCATACAGATGAGCAGATGGAGTTTCTTGATAATTGGATTAAAAATTCAATTTGACAAATATCCATTCGAGGATTGAGGCAATGGCACTCAAAAAGCTCCCTTGCCTCGTATACGTTTTATTGCCAAGTGAGTTGTCGTACCGAGAATTTTTTGTGAAAGGAAAACGTAAAATGAGAGACGGATTTATGGTGCCCCCGAAGCATATTAATTTTGAGGCGAAGAAGCTTTTTGGAGAAATGGGACAGATTATCGATGGTGCAATAGCATATATCAACCTGAAGGGCGGCGGCCCGACAGAGCAGCACACCCATGAGCACAATCATCTGTTTATTGTAGTAAAGGGTGAGGCAAAAGTGCTTCTCGGTGACGAGGAAGTTATAATTCATCAGGACGAAGCCTTTTTGGTGAGGGGTTCAATTCCGCATTCCGTATGGAGCAACCAAGATGATGAAACGGTTATGATTGGAATATCTGTGCGGTAATTTCAGGATTTGTTACACTTTATCTATCTTATACTCGGCAGGGGAAGAGTTAAGTGGTGTATTGAAAAATCAGTGTCAGATATGCAAAAAAATCAGTAGACCGCTTGTCTTTTTTCGGATTTTAATGTTTTCTCAGCGATGTTATTGTTAATCAAATAAAGATGCACTTCCGCAAGATTAAGCACCAACAGAACGAGATGTCGATAAGCGACCCGATTGACTGCGATTTGGAGGGAAACGCACTCACGATAGAGGACATCTTTGCCAGCAGCATAAACGTGGAGCAACTTGCCGAACTGAAAATCAACTCCGAGAAGTTATATCGCTATATCGCGGAAGAACTCGACGACCGCGAGCGTGAGATTATCTGCAAACGCTATGGCGTCCCGAATATGGACGGAAGACTCTGCAAGCCGATGACCCAACGTGAAATCGCCAAGGAGATGGGGATTTCGCGTTCCTACATCTCGCGAATAGAAAAAAAGGCACTCACCAAGCTCAACAAGAGATTTAACGAGCCTGAATAACCAAACGAAAAGCAAACAATTCACATCTGAAAAGCCAATTTTTATAATTGAATTCGCTGAGCTAAGATTTTATGGCGAAAACATCAAATCAGGCTGTATGAAATCATTCGGATTTCATACAGCCTAACCTCTTTATTTTACATTTCTCGTAAGATGAATCAGTCGCTGACTATGTTAAGCCAGCCCATTTGCCCAAAGATTATCCAATTCAAATTCCGAAGATTTCTTTTTGAAAAGAACCTTTCCGTTTCTAACCGACATCAGTACTCCGGAACGATTTCGTAAAGCGTCAAAGTCGCTTTCCGCGTCAATGACAATAAAGCTTGCGGGATTTCCCTCGCACAGAAAATACCTATCGCCGAGGTGCATTGTTTTCGCACCGTTTGTTGATATCAAGTCAAGTGCACGGCTCATATATTCAGGTGCGGTAAGGTGGCAGATGTGAAAGCCCGCGTCAAGAACATACATCAGGTTGCCGTTTCCGAGCGGGTACCACGGGTCGCAGATGGAGTCCTGTGCAAAGCACACATTTATCCCATCGTCCAGCATCTCCTTTACACGAGTAAGACCTCTGCGTTTGGGATAGGTGTCATATCTACCCTGTAGATGGATATTCTCTGTCGGACATGATATAAAGTTTATCCCGGACTTTTTCAGCAGCTTGAACAGCTTGAATGCGTATGCGTTGTTATAGCTTCCCATGGCACAGGTATGACTGGCAGTGGTTTTGTCGCCGATACCATTGTCCATTGCTTCAAATGCCAGAACTTCAACAAATCGCGACATTTCATCATCGGTTTCATCGCAATGCACATCAACCAATTTGTTGTATTTGACTGCAAGCTCCACTGCTTTCTTCACTGATTTAACGCCCATTTCGCTTGTATATTCAAAGTGGGGGATAGCTCCAACGCAATCCGCACCCATTTTCAGTGCTTCTTCAACAAGTTCCGCTCCGTCTTTGTAGGAATACATTCCCTCTTGCGGAAACGCAACTATCTGTATTTCTGCGAGATCCTTTACCTCCTCGCGAAGCTCCAACATTGCCTTCAGCCCCGTGAGTGACGGGTCGGTAACATCAATGTGCGTGCGGATATACTGGGTTCCGCCGAGAATCTGTTCGCGAAGTCCCTTTTTCGCACGTTCCTTGATAATCTGCGGCGTAAGCCCACTTTTTGAATCAGACCAGCTGGCAATTCCGTCAAACAGAGTTCCTGTGGTGTTCTCGCCGAAGCTCTGTGCGGTGAAAACATAATCCAGATGTATATGCGGGTCGCAGTAAGGCTCGCAAACCAACTTCCCACCGAGGTCGACAACTTCTTCTCCGGACGATTCACATTCCGATACAGTGCCGATTTTTGCGATAACTCCATCTCTCACCAGAATATCGGCAGTTTCTCCGCTGCGCAGACGGGCATTCTTATAAAGTGCCATGATAATACATCTCCTTTGATGCCATTATTTGCTTTTTGATTCCACGATTTCCTTAATTATATACATACCGAGCGTCAGAATAATCATAAACAGTGCCGCTACAGCAAGCGTCGGGTCAATATTTGTTCTCATATTCTCCCACATTACCATAGTAAGCGTTTTGGTATTTGCACCCGAAACGAAGGTTGTTACCACTACCTCGTCAAGGCTGGTGACGAATGCAAAAAGCACCGAAGAAACAAGCGATGTACGCACCGTGGGCAGCGTAACCTTAAAGAATGCACCTACTGGGGAAGAACCCATGCTCATTGCAGCAAGCTCAAGGTTTTCGTTTACATTAGCGAAGCCTGAGAGCATGGTCACAAATACCATTGGAATACCCAACAGTGTATGTGCGAAAATAAGTCCCGGAATACTGTTTGTAAGCCCGATTGGTGCAAATGTTGTGTAAAGCGCCGCTCCTACCACAACAACAGGAACTACCATCGGCGCTATCATAATGCTCATGAAAATCGATTTTCCCTTGAATTTCAGCTTATTCATTGCAAGAGCTCCCATAGTACCGATAATAGTAGCAAGCACAGCAGCGAGAACTGCAATCATCATACTTCTTCCAAGACCTACAATCCATTGCTCGTTGCCGAAAAATTTCTCAAACCACTTGAAGGACGTTTCCTCTACAGGGAACTTAAAATAGTTCAGATTTGTGAACGCCTGTGGTATTATTACCACTGCAGGCAGAATCATCACAATGATAAGCAGGAATGTGTAAACGTACAGCATATCTTTCCCTCCTTATTTCTTCGGGACGAAGATGTTCCCAACAAATTTGAATGCAATTCCGAGTATAACAAACACAATCACAAGCAGTTCAAGCGACATCGCAGCTGCAAGACCCGAGTTGAAATTGTTCATATTCTGTTCGATTAGATTTGACATCATCATATTGTCTGCACCACCCAAAAGAGCAGGCGCAATATAAAATCCCAGCGACAGCACAAATACCATAAGACAGCCTGAGAAGACGCCGGGAACTGAAAGTGGCAAAAACACATCGACAAAGCCTCGCACGGGTTTAGCACCCATTACCGAAGCGGCTGTTGACAGATTGGAGTCAATTCCCTCCATATTGGATTGCAGACTGAGGAACATATACGGCAGCAGAATATGCGTCATTGAGATACACACTGCACCTGTGGTATAGAGAAACTGTATCGGTTCTTTTGTAATATGCATGAACATCAGTGCCTGATTGATAACTCCGTTTGTCTGGAGGATTATCTGCCATGCAAATATTCTTACCAGCATACTTATCCAGTAAGGAACCAATATTCCTCCTGTGATAAGCCTGCGAACCAACGGCTTTTTTGCTCTCACCGAAAGGTAAGCGGCGGGATATGCCAGCAGCAGACATGCAGCCGTAACGATAACTCCTGTCATCAGCGTGTTTAAAAGCACCTTGATGTAAAGCGGCTCGGTGAATATCTTGATATAGTAATCAAGCGTAAAGCCGTCTGCGTTCACAAAGCTCTTTTTGATGATACCTGCCATGGATATCACAAGAGTAAGTGCAATGAATAATAACGGAACAAGTACTGTCGTCCATTTCAGGAACGAAAGCTTTGCTATCCTATGCGCCAAGGGAACGCCGTGAGCGTTTATGTCGCCGTTGAATCCGTTCTTATTATCATTCATGAATATCACTTCCTTTTTGAGAATAATAAGGGCAGCACCGCAGCGGAGCTGCCCTTTGATTCAAACCGATTATGCTACCAGCCAAGCGTTGAAGCGTTCTTCAACCGCGGCGAGGTTTTCAGCCCAGTAGGTATTGTCGAGATAAATCTCGGTTGCGAGTTGTTCGGCGGACTGACCAAGGTCGTGCTTGAGAGCGTCGTCCATAAGCGCAACTGCGTCTGGGTTGGTAGAACCGTATGGAATTCTTACCGAGAACTCATACTGCGACTTTGCCTGGCTTGCATACTCGATAAACTTCATTGCGTTTTCACGGTTGGGAGCATTCTTCGGAACAACCCAGCCTGCGGCAATCATAATACCGCCGTTGTAGGTCATATCGACGGGAGAACCTTCATCTCTTGCGGTTGCGATACGTCCGCTCCATGCGAGGGCGTAATCCGCTTCACCTGTGGAGAGCATCTGAGAGGGCTCTGCACCCTTTGTCCACCATACGATGCTGTCCTTTATGGTATCGAGCTTAGCAAATGCACGGTCGAGATCAAGCGGATAAAGCTGATCCATAGGAACTCCGTCAGCCAGCAGTGCAGCTTCGAGGACTGTTACAGGATACTTCCATACTGCTCTCTTTCCGGGATATTTTTCCGTATCAAAGAATTCTGTCCAGTTAGCGGGTGCAGTCTGTTCGGTGTACTTGTCAGTGTTATAAGCGATAACAGAGGTGTAAATCTCTGCACCCATAACATATTCAAGCTGGACTTCTTCGTCTATCTTAGTTTTGATGATATTGTAGTCCATTGGCTCAAGATAGCCCTTTTCACCTGCATAAACACCCCAATAAGCGTCGCAGTTCATAACATCCCACTCGGTGGTGTTGTTCTCGACCATGGAAATAAGCTTCGCATAGTCGGACGGAGTTACAACGGTTACCTTGATTCCCGTTTCCTGTTCAAAAGGTTTTACGATAGCGTCAACACGTGCGTCGGTGTTTGTTCCGCCCCAATCTACAAATACCAGTTCGCCCGCATTTCCCGAAGAACCGCTTGAAGAAGAACCTTCATTGCTCTTGGAACAGCCTGCAAGACTTGCCGTCATTACCGCTGCAAGAAACGCAGCTGTCATTTTCTTAAATCTTTTCATGTGATTACCTCCTGTGTTGTTTAATTGCCTTTTGTTCTTTTGTTTCTTTATTTATTCCCATGCGGGATATTATACAAGGTCGTTCGGGTCGCTTTCAACTAGCTTTAGCATTACGCCCTTTTCACGTTCGTAAATAGTAGTAACGCAGTTGGCGTTAAAGAAGAACTCCAGCCTTTTCTGACCCGCATAATGCTCAAATGCTTCGGGGGATATCTTGACGTTCAGCTCGTTTCCGTCCGCCGTTTTTACCAGCACCCGATAATAGTCGCCCATGTACACGCTGTTGAGTATCTCGCCCATAAATGAGTTCAGATGTCCGGGACGATCCTTCATCAGGTGGATAAGCTCGGGACGAATTGCCAGAAGCACGTCCTCCATATTGTACTGTCTTCTGTCGAGCGGCTCTTCTACGCGTATGGGCGTATCGGAAAGACCTGTTTCCACCATACTTACCCAGCAGTCGCTTTCCTTGCTCTTGGATATTACCTTGCCCTTAACAAGGTTCGTACTGCCAATGAACTCTGCAACAAATTGATTGTGCGGTTCTTTGTAGATATCTTCGGGTGAGGAACATTGCTGGATCACTCCGTGGCTCATAATACATATCTTGTCGGACATGGTGAGTGCTTCTTCCTGATCGTGGGTAACACTTATCGTTGTGATTCCCAGTTCCTTCTGGATACGTTTAATTTCGAACTGCATTTCGTGACGGAGATTTTTATCCAGTGCACCGAGCGGTTCGTCAAGCAGCAGCAGCGGCGGGTTGTACACAATGGCTCTTGCGAGAGCGCAACGCTGCTGCTGACCGCCTGAAAGCTGCTTGGGGAACCTCTTTTCCATTCCATCGAGCTTTATCAGCTTGATAATGTCGTTGACGCGTTCCTTGATCTCGTCCTTTGGCACATGCCTTAATTTAAGCGGATAGGCGATGTTTTCTGCTACTGTCATGTGCGGAAACAGTGCATAATTCTGGAAAAGCATTCCTATGTTTCTCTCGTATGCTTTCTTGTGTGCGACATTCTCTCCGTTAATAAGTATCTGTCCGTCACTCGCATCCTCGAAGCCTGCGATAATCTTCAGCAACGTGGTTTTTCCTGAGCCGCTTGAGCCGAGAATGGTAAGAAATTCTCCCGATTCAGCCTCCAGCGAAACGTGATCCAGTGCCTGAAAGTTACCATAGAACTTGCTCACACTGTCGATTTTGATGCTCTGACCGATAGCGGACATTGTCATCACTCCCTTCGGGTAATAAAAAAAGCCGCCGGATAAATCCCCGACGGCACCTTTGCCTTTTTCTGTGCGTTTTCCTTAGCACATTTGTATTATAGCATATTTGCTGCACTTTGTCATTGTACTCAGAGCACAACAATTATAAATGATTTTTGTATTCAGGATATCTTGCAAAAACCGCCCTGTATAATTATAATTAGGTTAAATTGCAAGGGGATTGTGAATGAAGCACATTTTAATCTTGCAAAAAAAGAAAGGAATGACTTAGCAATGTATATGAAAAATATGACATGGGGAGAGTTCAATGCAAACAAAGACAAGGTGGTTATACTCCCTGTAGGCTCAACAGAACAGCATAGCTTCCATCTTCCGCTCTCTACAGACAGCGTTATTGCAGAGGGAGTGTCAGAAGAATTTGCTGAAAGAATAGGAGGTATTATTGCATCTACATTGTGCTATGGGTACAAATCCAAACCGATGAGTGGCGGAGGACCTCTTTTCCCCGGAACGATTGACCTTAACGGCGAAACTCTTATCCATCTTGCGTTAGATATTCTGGAAGAGCTTTGCCGCGATGGAATAACGAAGATATTTGTTAACAATGCCCACTTTGAGAACGAAGCTTTCCTGCTGGAGGCTATCGACATAGTTTCCCGCAGATATCCGGATGTTAAGATATTGGAAAGCAACTGGTGGGACGTACTTTCGCAGGAGGTCATAGACAAGGTGTTTGAAGATGTGCCTTTCCCGGGCTGGGCACTGGAACACGCCGCAATCACCGAAACCTCGCTTATGATGTACTTTGCACCGGAGCTTGTCCGTGAGGACGCTATTCCTACAGAAACCGGATTTTCGCCCATTCCTTACCATAAATATCCTGTCGTTAAAGGCATGGTGCCTGACAGCGGGGCACTTGCTTCTGCCAAAGGCAGTTCCGCGGAAAAAGGCAGAATAATCACAGAGGCAGCGGTAGAGGAGTTTGTCAGAATTGCAAAGGAAAATTTCTGAGCAGTTAATTGAGTCGGCGAGAAAAAATTATTCATTTCCGAGGTCAATATCAAAGTGCCTTAAAATATGAAGTGCATTCATGCACTCGGTCTTTGAGTTCATGTCGGAAAGGTCAGTGTTCAGAAGCTCGCGAATCTTTCCGATGCGATATACCATGGTGTTGCGGTGTATGAACAGATGCTCTGCCGCAGCTACCAGACTACAGTTGCAGTTCAGGTAGACTTCCAACGTTCTGACATAATCGGTTCCGAAGTTATTGTCGCTGTCGGCAAGCGGGCCAAGCACCGAAAGGCAATAGTCACGAAGCTCATTGAGATTGTCGGCGTTTATCAGCAGCCGTATTATTCCCAATTCGGCAAAAAACACAACGCAAACCGGTTCATTGTTCTTTTCGGCGGCTGATAGCGAGCGACGTGCTTCTGCATAACTGCGGCGTACTTCGTCAATACTATTTCCTGACCTGCCCATTCCTCCGCGTATCTGGTAATCGGGATGCTTTTCGGTGAATAACTTGCAAACATTTCGGATTTTTTCGCATAGCTGTGAAGCTGCTTTGTTGTTTGCACAGTTGACATATATGAATATCTCGTCCATATAAACGCAGGATACGCTGCTTATTTTTTGCGTGTCGAGAAATGAGTCAAGGCTCTTACACAGTATATTCAGTGCATTGTCATAGTCGGCACGGCGATAGATATCCTTGCCTGTAAAAATCAGACTAAGTATCATAATCGTGGCGGGACTGTCGATATCCGCCCCACAATGCATTCCCATTTGTCGCACGGCGGCGGTGGATATGTTTCTTGAAAACAGTAATTCCGAAAAGAAACCGGCTGTACTGTGTTCCCGAAGCTGATTCATTATTATAGTATCGGCGATCTCACGCGTCACATCGACAAGTTTCAGATCCCAAGGCATTTCATAAAGAGGCATACCTTCGCGATCGGCGATCTCCAGCATTTTATCGGGTATGCGGGAAATGTGTTCTGCACTGCACAGCACGACCATTCCTGCGGCGGCATTCTCGATACATTCCTGCAACATTCTGCAAAGCGTGTCATCGGAATAATCTCCGTCCATACCAGACACAAAAACAAGCTCGCCGCCGTGTATCCACTCACTTATCTGACTTCCCTGACATATATACACCCATGTTATGTTGTGTTCAAGTCCATTTTCACCGGCTGCCAGTCTGATCCGCGAAAAGCATTTCAGTTCGGGTAGCCTACTGCATTTCAGATTCATAACCAAACCTCCTGAAAGGGGAATAAAATGATTTCAAAGCTTTCTCCGCTTTTTATAGTTATTGCCGGCTGTCTTTGGGGTACTATGGGAATTTTTGTCCGCAAACTCAACGAAGTCGGCATCGAATCCATGAGCATCGTGTTTATCCGTGCTCTGTTCACTGCCGCGATAACATTTGCACTGACAGCAATACGCAATAGAGAGCTTCTTAAAATAAAGCTGCACGACGTATGGATTTTTGCAGGAACAGGTCTTGTCAGCATTGTACTGTTCAATTTTTGCTATTTCACCGCAATATCTATGATGTCGCTTTCTGCGGCGGCAATATTGCTTTACACCTCGCCGATTTTTGTAATGCTTCTGTCGGCGGTCATCTACAAGGAAAGAATTACTTTTCGGAAGATTATTGCTGTTGTTCTGTCTCTTGCGGGCCTGTCGTTAGTCACGGGAATATTCGGCGGTGCTCAGCTCACGCCTGCAGGTATTGTTATCGGTCTGCTTTCGGCATTCGGATATGCTATGTACAGCATTTTCGGCAGAGCTGCGATAAACCGCGGGTACAGCTCTTTGACAACTACAGCATGGAGCTTTGCATTTGCGGCGTTTTTCTCAGCGTTTTTCGCAGATTACGGAGCAATTTTTGACGCCGTTTCTCAGTCGGTGCTCATCATTCCGTACACCATTGTTTTTGCAATGATAGCTTCTGTCGCTCCCTATATTCTGTATTCGCTGGGACTGCACGGAACGGAAACAGGAAAAGCCGCTGTGATTGCTTCGGTAGAGCCGATAGCC
>JBJESA010000190.1:0-9679 GCA_051882535.1 Oscillospiraceae bacterium | reverse complement strand
ACAAAGCCTAGCCAACAAGCCGTTTCCTCGCATCTGGAGCTTTCTCGCCAGCCTGCTTATATACTTTTTCGACAAACTGAGGGGTACTGGGAGCTTGCCCACAGAACGGGGAGTGCAGAGGGGTGCGTTAGCACCCCTCTGCATACGTATATAAACACCCCCCTCCCCCTTCGGGGGAGGGGGCAGGGGGAGGGGGCGTCACTCGCAGAAAAAAGTACTTTTTCGACAAGCTGAAAGGGGGCATTTAATATGCTCCCTTTTTTTATATTGCCGCATTCTCTCCCGCCAGAGTGCCGGTGGAAAATGCAATTTGCAGATTAAAACCGCCTGTGTAGCCGTCCACGTCGATTATTTCGCCGGCGAGGAACAGACCGGGGCAGAGCTTGCTTTCCATGGTCTTGGCGTTGATTTCCTTGACGGAGATACCGCCGCGGGTGACTATCGCTTCGTCTATCGGGCGGAAGTCCTCGATGTGGAAGGTCAGGTTTTTCAGGGCGTTGACAAGGGTTTTACGCTGTGCCTTGCTTATCTCGGCGACTTTACGTTCGGGGGAGATGCCGAGTTTTTCGGAGAACGGGGTGCAGAGTTCTTTCGGCAGCAGCTTTCGCAGAGCCTCCGCGAATGTGCCGCCGTGAAGTTCCGCAAAATCGCGGAGAATACGTGCGTCCAGTTTCTCCTCGGTGAGGGCGGGCTTTAAGTCTACGCGGACGGAGTATTCGGACGGGTTGCCCTCGATATGTGCCGAAGCACTGAGTATTGTAGCACCGCTTACTCCGTCGGTGGTGAAAGCTATCTCGCCGAAATCCTCGTATACCCGCTTGTTTTCGCGGTAAAGAGAAACGGCGGCATTCTTTACCGTAAGTCCCACGGCTGCCGACCAATCCTCTGCCGTCACCAGCGGACAAAGCGAGGGACGGGGCTGTACAATCGTGTGTCCCGCCTGCTCGGCGAGGGTGTAGCCGTACCCGTCAGAGCCTGTGCGGGGGTAGGACGCACCGCCCGCCGCCAGAATTACGCTTTTCGCACGGAAACTACCGTTTCTTGTATTCACTCCGACGCAGCGTCCGTCCTCGATAATCAAGGAACGCACATTCTCGCGGAGGACTTTTACGCCAAGCTCGTTCAGCCGCACGGTGAGTGCGTTTACTATATCCGCCGCTTTGTCCGACTCGGGGAAAACACGCTTTCCACGCTCGGTTTTCAGCGGCACGCCCAGCCCCTCAAAGAATGCAATGGTATCTGCGGGGGAAAACCTAGTCACCGCACTGTACAGAAATCGCCCGTTGCGTGGGATATTCTCCATAAACTCCGTAATATCGCAGTTGTTGGTGACATTGCAGCGGCCTTTGCCGGTGATGGCGACTTTTCGCCCAAGCCGCTCGTTTTTTTCAAGCAAAAGGACGTTCGCACCGTATTCTTCAGCGGAGATGGCGGCTTTCATGCCCGCGGCACCGCCGCCTATTACTATTACATCAAAATTTTCAGACATCTTTCTTGTAAATCTCGCTTCTGTCCCAAAGCTGTTCAAGTCTGGAGAATGTATGCTCCACGTTCTCGCGGTCTGCCGCGGAAACCATGGCGATAAGAGCGTTGATAAGGCTCATGGGAGCTACAAGGCTGTCCACAAACGACACCATGTCGGAGTACGCATATAGTGCCGTATCGGCATACTGCACAAGCGGCGAGCTTTCGCTGTCGGTGATTACGATAATAGACGCTCCCGCCTCACGGGCAAAGCGGCAAGCCTCAATAGTACTTGACGCATAGCGAGGGAAACTCATAGCGATAAGCAAATCGCCCTCGCCAACGTGAATCATACGCTGAAACAGCTCGGAAGTGCCGACCGCTCCCACAAGGGTGACGTTATCGAACATTAAACGCAAGTAGTAGTGTGCGAAACTTGCAAGCAGTCCCGAGGACATTGCACCCTGCACATATATGCTCTTTGCGGCGATGATTTCGGAAACCGCGTTGTGGAAAGCCTCCTGGTCGATGTTCTCCAGAGTGCGGCGGATTTTGTCGATGTCCTGATTAAGTACTGCGGAAACGGTGTTGTCCCCGCCCAGACGGCTGCGGGAAACGTCCATTCTCTGCAGCGAGGTAAGACGATTCTTGATATGGCTCTGCAGCGAACGCTGAAGCTGCGGATAGCCCTCGTAGCCCATACTGATTGCGAAGCGGACTACCGTACTCTCGCTGACGTTTACCGCATTGCCGAGCTTGAGTGCGGTCATATATGCGGCTTTGTCGTAATGCTCGAGAATGTAGTTGGCGATAAGCTTCTGGCTCTTGGAGAACTGCGGCATTCGTGCTTCAATCGCTTTAAGCAAATCTTCGGTCATGTATATACCCTCTTTCGTTGTAAATTCGACAAGATAATTTTAGCGGGATAAAACCGTACAATTTTGCAAGTTCCACCCCTATTCACTTTCAGTATACTACATTTCTCCGACTTTTTCAAGGGCTTTTTACAAAATAATTTCCCATATGGTAGTAGCTTCAGCTTATCAAAAAACAGGCTGGCGAGAAAGGTACAGATGCGAGGAAACGGCACCACGGCTAGCCTTTGTGGCTGCCGTGGTGCCGTTGACGAAGCAGATGTGCCTTTATCACCAGCCTGAATTTCCCACTTGGCGGGATTTAAGCGGTGCTACCTTATGCTATCTCGACCGATAATACTTGCATGGAGCGGCGGGGTTGTCGCACGGCTGTGTCAAATCCTCGAGCATACAGTAGCCGTCCTTCTGATGGCGGCAGTCCTCGGTACACATTACAATATTCATAGTTAAATCCTTTTTACAATCTGTTTTTATTTTCGATTATTATCTGTATGTTCGCTAAAAAAATTCGTTGACATCTTCTCCCAAATGATGTATAATGAGGGTAACAAACATTCTTACTATTATCACCAGAGGTCTTGCTATGCATATTTTTATACGTATTCTTAACTGGCTGATACTCGGCTTCGGGCTGAATTTTCCTGTGATACTTGCGGCGGCACCGCTCGGCGTGAAAATCGCTGTCGGGTGCGTTCTGCTCGTCTATTTCATTGTGTTCAGCATATTCCCCACTTTGCGGAAATACCCCACTCTGCGGCTGAAAGTGCTGGGTGACGGTGCGGAGCTTATCCTCACGTTCTGGGTGACTTGTGCGGCTTCTATCCCATTTGGAGTGGCGGCGATTGTCGAGGCGGTTGTAAACGGGTTCAGCATTCCAAACGGCATTGCATACGCTGTGGTGCTGATTTTGGGAGAAGCGGCGATTTTCTGGAACGGAATTATCCGCGTGTACCTCACATCGGTTCAGCTCGGGATAAAAACCCGCGTTCTGGGAATTGTATTCGGTATGATACCCATCGCCAACCTCGTTATGCTGATGATAATCTACCTGAAAGTTCGGCGTGAAGCGGATTTCGAGAGCGAAAAAGCAAAACTCAACGAGTCCCGCAAGAACGAAAAGGTCTGTGCCACCAAGTACCCGATTTTGTTCGTACACGGCGTGTTCTTCCGCGACAGCCGTATTCTAAATTACTGGGGGAGAATCCCCGCAGAACTGCAGAAAAACGGTGCCACCGTCTACTACGGCGAACAGCAGAGCGCACTCTCCGTGGACGACAGCTCGCGTGAACTCGCCGAGAAAATCAAGGAGATTGTCGAAAAAACAGGCTGCGAAAAGGTGAACGTAATCGCACATTCGAAAGGCGGTCTTGATACGAGATGTGCAATCTCGAAATACGGCTGTGACAAGTATATCGCAACGCTTTCCACGATAAACACGCCGCACAAGGGCTGCCTGTTCGCGGAATATCTGCTGGGTGCGGCTCCCGAAAAGCTCGTTTCTTTCGTGGAGAACACCTACAACAAGGCGTTCTATGCTCTCGGCGATGATTCCCCCGACTTTATGTCGGCGGTGAAGAACCTCACCAACAGCTTCTGCGAGGAGTTCAACAAAGAAACTCCCGACAGCCCCGATGTTATGTACCAATCGTTCGGCTCGAAAGCGAAGAACAGCAAGAGCGGACGTTTCCCGCTGAATGTGTCCTACCCCGTTGTCAAGAAGTATGACGGCGACAACGACGGACTGGTGGCGGTAAGCTCGATGGCGTGGGGTGAGAGTTTTACGCCTGTTTTCCCAAAAGGCAGACGTGGCATTACTCACGCGGATATGATAGACCTCAACCGCGAGGACATCAAAGGCTTTGACGTGCGGGAATTCTATGTGCAGATAGTTTCGGATTTGAAAAAGCGTGGATATTAATTTAGGAGAATTTATGGCTGATTTATCTTTGGATTTAAACAACCTCGACCAGCTTCGGGCGGTGTTCGGGGACTTCGACAGAAACATCAATCTCATTCAGAAAGCATTCTCGGTGACTATCATTTCGCGTGGGAGCGAGGTGAAAATCACGGGCGACAGCGACTCGGCAATCACCAAGGCACGCAAAGCGGTGGAAACGCTTGCCGCCACCTACTCCCGCGAGGGTGCGGTGACGGAACAGGACGTTCGCTACGCTATCGCAATGGTAAACGAGGGTGCGGAGGACGAAATCGCCTCCATCTCGGGCGACTGTGTGTGCGTTTCCTACTCGGGAAAGCCCATTAAGCCCAAGACGGTGGGACAGAAGAAGTACTGCGACCTTATCCGCAAAAACACGATTACTTTCGGCGTAGGCCCCGCGGGTACGGGCAAAACCTACCTCGCCGTGGCTCTTGCCGTGACCGCTTTCAAGCAGAAGCAGGTGCAGAGGATAATCCTCACCCGACCCGCAGTAGAAGCGGGCGAGAAGCTCGGCTTTCTCCCCGGCGATTTGCAGAACAAGGTGGACCCCTATCTCCGTCCGCTGTATGACGCGTTGTTCGATATGTTCGGACAGGAGGCGTTCGCCCGACTTTCCGAGCATGGGGCAATCGAAGTTGCTCCGCTTGCGTATATGCGTGGAAGAACACTGGACGATAGCTTTATTATTCTGGACGAAGCACAGAACACCACCCGCGAACAGATGAAGATGTTCCTCACTCGTCTTGGATTTAACTCAAAAATGGTAATTACGGGCGACATAACGCAGATTGACCTCCCCGAAGCGAAGAAGTCGGGACTTATCGAGGCACTGAAAGTTCTCCGCAATGTGGAGGATATCGCCCAGAACCGTTTCACCGAAAAGGACGTTGTTCGCCACAAGCTGGTGCAGGACATCGTGAAAGCGTATGACGAGTACAACGGTGCGGCAAAGACCAACAAGGGGGATTGGAGGAGCTGATATGAAAATATACATTCTGTTCAGTGACGAGCAGGACAAGGTGTCGCTGGATTTCGACCCCGTGTCGCTTGCGGAGGACTGCACCCGTGAAGCACTCGCCGAGGAAGAAATTGAGGACGATGCAGAAGTGTCGCTCACCTTTACCGACAACGCGGAAATTCGCGTGCTGAACAAGCAGTTCCGCGAGATTGACCGCGAAACGGACGTGCTGTCGTTCCCGATGGGGGACGAGGACGGCTTTGAAGTCAACCCCGAAACGGACGCACTTCTTTTGGGCGACATTGTGATTTCACTTGAGCGGGCAAAGTCGCAAGCCGAGGAATACGGTCACTCGATGAAGCGGGAAGTGGCGTTTCTGATTGCACACTCGCTGTTCCACCTGCTGGGCTACGACCATATGACACCCGAGGAGGAAACCGAGATGTTCGCCAAGCAGGAAAAGGTTCTCCAAAAGCTGGGGATAACCCGATAAGCGTATGGGATTTTTCAAGAGTTTCTGTTATGCGGGGCGGGGTATCGCTCTGGCGGTACGAGAACGGAATTTTCGCTTTCATCTGTGCGTGACGGCGTTTGTTATTTTCTTTGCGGCGAAGTTCTACGAGTTGTCGCGGGGCGATTGGGCGGTGCTGCTGATTACCTGCGGGGCGGTGCTGTCGCTGGAAGCCGTAAACACCGCGATTGAACACCTCTGCGACAAGGTTTCCCCCGAACGGGATTCGCGGATTGCCGCGGCAAAAGACGTTGCGGCGGGGGCTGTTCTGATTTCCGCGATAATCGCCGTGGCGGTGGGGGTGTGCCTTTTCTGGAACAGGGACGCGTTCGCACGGATTTTCGAGTTCTTCTCACAGCCGCTGCGACTGGTTCTATTGGCGGCGGCATTGGCAGGTGCATGGGGGATTGTGTTTCTCCCTAGAAACAAGGAATAATTACTTGTCGAAAAAGTGTAAGAACAGGCTGGCGAGAAAGGTACAGATACGAGGAAACGGCACCACGGCTAGGCTTTGTGCCTGCCGTGGTGCCGTTGACGAAGTAGATGTGCCTTTATCGACAGCCTGAAATAATCCCCGAACATCGTTCGGGGATTATTTTTTATTCGTCGCTATCCGTATTGAACTGGCTGGGGTGGCGGGTAAAGAAATCCACTCTCGGCTCAAGGAACTTCAGCTTGTGGTCTTTGCCGTCAGTAAATGCCGCCATTGTGTCGAAGATTTTATCCCAACTCCAGAAATCCTTGCCGAGTTGGAGATACTCGAGAATCATTTCCGTACCCTTGGGCGCCATCGGGTGGAGCAGCACAGCCGCGGTTCTGATGGTGTGGAATACGTTAATCAAGGCATTGCGGCGAAGCTCGTTGTTGTCTGCCTTATCGGCATCGCCGAGTGCCTTTGCCATATACTTGCTCGCTTTTCTGATATAGCTGTCGAGAACGTAGGTCGCCTGATGGAACTCGAATCTGTACATATACCGCTCGTAGTCGAGAATCGCCTTTTCGGCTTCCGCAAGAATGTCGTCGTCCACCTTGCCCACGGGCATTACGCCATCAAAGTACTTCTGCGTGGTGTAGAAGCAGGTGCGGATAATGCGGTTGAATACGTTGGAGAGCAAAAATCCGTCCTTTACCACGGGGTCGGGGTCTTCGGGCTTTGCATTCGGGTTGTAGGGCTTGGGCATAAAGCTTACGCTCCGCTGTCCCAATCCCAGTCCGAGGAAGTGCATACGCAACTGCTCGGCGGTGTAGAAGTCCAGCAAATCCGCCGCCATGGGTGGCTTGATTGCTCCAGAACTGGAGGCTTTCTTGTCGAGGAACAGAATATGGTTGTTCGCACAGAGTACGGGTAACTGCAGTTCGCCGTCGGGAACGTCAACGGTGTTTTCGCCCTCGCGGATTCCGAGGAACATTCCCATTTCGGCTACGCCGTAGAAGTAGATGTTATCCGCACCGATGAACTGATAAACCTGAGCGTCCTTACTGCACCAGAACTTCTTCCAGTCCTCACGGCTTTTTCCGCGATTTTCAAGAACAGCCTGAGTAAACGAAATCGGAGCCCACAGCGACTCGGGCCATACCCACAGAGTAAGCGGGTCTTCGCCCTCAAGCACGGGTGCGGGAACGCCCCACTCGACATTTCCCGTAAGTCTGAACGGTACGAGCGTCTTGCCCGTGCGGTAGCGAATTCCGTTGCTTGCAAGAACCGCACACGCCTTGTTCATCTCGTCCAATGTTTTGAATACGATGGTGAAAGACGGCTTTTTCTTCTCCTCGAGAAACTCATGCTCGGGCATCTGTGCCTTGACTGCGTTGTAGTTGTCGAGAAGTTCGTTCTTGATGTGGATAACAGGGTCCGCGAGGAACTCGGATATGGTAGAGCTTACCAGCTTGCGGACATTCTTCTGCTTGGAAATTCCCTCGGCATACTCCTTGAGAAGTGCGGAGTAGGAGGGCAGGTCGAAGTACCAGTTCTCCACGTCCTTCATAATGGGAGTTTCGCCTGTGATGGTGCTTTTCGGGTCGATGAGGTTTTCGGGCATATACTGATGACCGAGGTCGCACTCGTCCGCGTAGCCCTTTTCGCTCTGACAGCCGTCAACGGGGCATTTTCCGATTACCTGACGTCCGTTTAAGAAACAGCCCGCTTTCTCGTCATAAAACTGCTTGGTGACAACCCGCTTGAGGTGACCGTTTTTGTAGAGAGTTCTTACAAACCAGTCGGAAACCTCGTTGTGGATTTCGGCGGTTCTTCCAAGACCGGACGCACCGAAAATATCAAGACTTATGAGATAATCGTCCAGAGCCTGCTTTTGTGCCTTGTGGTTCTCCATCACAAAGTCGCGGATATCGCCCTTAAAGCCCTGCTCCTCGCAGAGTTTGCGGTAGCTTTCCGCAATCGGCGAACCGTAGCAGTCCGTACCCGAAACGAAGATGACGTTCTCGTCACCAAGTCGGTCACGCAGAAAACGTGCGTACACGTCCGCGAACACGAACACTCCGCCCACGTGTCCGAAGTGGAGCTTCTTATTGCCGTACGGCATTCCGCCCGTAATTACCGCACGCTTGGGGAATTCGGGACGGGGGATTTTGAAATTTCCGTTGTTTTTCTCGTTGCTCATTTTCTTTGTTCCTTTCAGGAAAAATTTCTCTTTAACGCTAACTCTTATTTTACCACAAACAAGCGAAAAAATCAAGGGCAACACCTCACAATTATTGTCGTGCGATTGCGCTAGCAGATTTTTCGTCAGATTGTATAAATTGAGTGCAGGCGGGCTGGCGCCCGTCAAGCGAAATTTATGCAAGATGACGGAAAAGATGCAAGCAAGCGTGCGGCAAAGGCGTTAGCCGTTAATTGTGCGGTGTTGCCCAAGACGTTTCCCCCAATTCTTTTCCGCTCTTAATTGACATTAATGAAAATCTGTGTTACAATGGTGATAGACCAATATTTGGGGGGATTTTATGGAATCGACAAATTCTGCGACATCGGCGAGCTTTGACGCGTATGTGATTTACCTGTATATCGTGATGGGACTGCCCGTAAAGGAGATTGCGGAGCATCAGGGAATCTCCAAGGAGGAGGTTTCGGAGATACTGCGACACTACGGCTTTAATTTCAAGAACACCTACGGTGCGGGACAGCATTTCAAGGCGTACCCAAAAGGCAAAAGTTTCCGGCTGAAAAGCGGAAAGACCATTCAGCTTGAAATCACGCAGGGCTTTGTGGAAAGCTATGTCAAAAGCGGGAACTTCTACGACAATTCGTTCGAGGATTTTATTAACCGCTATTTCACACCGGAAGAAAAGCCTAAACGCACCCCAAAGCCCAAACCCGAAAAGCCCGATTCGGAGCCTGTTCCCCCTGCCCCCGAAAAACAGCCCGAGAGAAAAAGCCGCCCCACTCCGAAGATTTCTCCGAAACTGGCTCTTGTGCTGAAAATACTCGCGGGCGTGATAGCCGCGGCACTGCTTGTGCTGATGGCAAACTGTGCGGGGTGTATCAAGTTTGACGAAATGTCCTGCGAGGGGTTGCCCCCTGTTTTCGAGGGAGATGGGAGCGAGGCAAGCTATTTCGACTTGTACTTCAATGCGATGGACGGTGTGGAGTTCACCTCGGAAATTGCAGTGCTGATAGACGGAGCGGAAATCGGGACAATCGACTTTTCCGCGTCGGACGGCACACATCTCCACCTCGAGGGAATAACGGGCAAGCACACTGTCGAGATAGTCGCGAACGGCGAGAAATCGAATCTTCTCTCAGCCGATACGGACGCTAATTCGACAATGTATATCGTGGTGTCAATGGAAAGCGGCGGGGTACACATTAGTCAAACAAGCGAATAAAGCCACTATGGGGGTCTGGGGGCTTGCCCCCAGAACGGGGAGTGCAGAGGGGCACGCAGTGCCCCTCTGCATACGAATTCTTCTCCCCCTCC
>JBJESA010000189.1:0-9697 GCA_051882535.1 Oscillospiraceae bacterium | reverse complement strand
CCGATACATTCCTCCAATGCACGTCCGACTGTCTTGTTGGTGCCAAAAGCCTGACACAACTCGTCATAGCTCGACGAGAACAGTTCTCTGAAGCAAATACACGCAATAGCACACGCCTCCGAAGCAAACAACTTCGGGTCATCGCTCAATGCACCGACAAGCATACGGCTCTTTTTGAACGCCGTTTCAACAGTGTCTTTGGAGAGCTGTTCCACAAGTCTGTCCAGCTTCGTTCTGACGAGATTGTCAGAAGCGTCAAATGCGTCGCGAACAAATCCGCTTTCCGACGGACGCATCTTCGCCTCTATGCTGTTGAAATAGTCCACCGCCTCGCTGAAGAGCTTGGTGGCACCCGTCATTTTATCATTGTAGAATTCTTCCAGCCGTGCCAGAAGTTTCTCGTAGAATTCCAACACAATCTGACCGGTAAGCTGGACACGTCTGCCCTCGGCATACTTCTTCATACGGGATATGTAGGCACCGGTGTCCTTAGTACCGAACAGACCGAATGCACCGTGAATACTCCGCCACTCCGCCATCAATTGATGTTCATCACGCGGAACGTCCATATCCGCATTCTCAATCTGCTCTTTCTTTTTGTCTATCGCCTTTTTCAGCACATTTATGCAGCGTCTTGCGATTTCAGCGGCATAGTATGGTCCTTTCTCATTGTCACAGCACGCCTTCTCGCAAATCTCCACAACTTCTTCATAGACTTTTTCCATGTAGGTGGCAGCACCCGCACTGCACAAGTCGGCGATTTTTTGCAATCGCTCATTAACGTAGTCCTTTGAAGCCTGTGAACCGTTTTTCAGCGACTTTGCCGAGAACAACGGGTTAAGGTTCTCGTCATACTCGATTTTCGGGATTTCGCCCGCCTTTAATGCAAGCAGCATCTCATCGGGGGTTACCTTGCTGGAAATCATATTCAGCTGACCATCGCCTGCCGACTTTTTGATAAGTATGTTGTTGAGCATCATCACGGTTTTCAGCGTGAGGTAGCTTACAATCTTTCCCATCGGGATTTCATCAACAGCGGTGCCGCTGCACAAATATCTGAAATTATGCTGGGTAGCACTGCCAAGCATATTATGCGAAAGCAGACGGTCAGCATCATCGTCTTGTTTAAAGATAAGTGCGGAGTCGGTGAGTATCTTTAACGCCGTATTCTCCACAGTAAGGCGGTAGTTCTCCTCTGCCGCATTGATAAAACAGGAAGAAAAGGGTGCCTTGTTCGAAGTAAAAGTATATGCTGGTGAGAACTTCTGCGAATACTCCTTTTTCTGGCACTGGAACTTGTCCAATTCGCACTTAGTAACGATTGTATTTGCATAGAAGATTGCCAGATCGCGTCCGTCCAATCCCTGCTGAAGTGCGGTATCCGCTGCGAGCATAGACGCAGTTACGGTGATAGGACACTTCTCGGGTGCAAAGAAAGCCCTTGTTATGTACGCAAGGTCAATTACCATTCCGCCAAAAAAGGCATCTCCCAGATTACCCGTGAATACAATTTCGATAGTAGACTTGTCATTCGAGAACGTCTTAACAGCCGCCCCCAGCCGCTCTTTCAAAGCGTCGAAGCAGTGAAACAACGCAATTCTCGCACACTGACGCTTGCTGAGCCCGTAAACCGGCTTGTTCGGGGTATAATTCCGCAAACCCTCGTCAAACCAGTCTGCCGCCTCTGCGGGGAGTTTGGTTGGGTCATTGAGGTATGGGTAGATAGCCTCGTCCGGGTCGATTTCCAGACGCTCCCCCGCTTCAAGCACAGAGCCGTTGCACTGTGCATTGTCGAGCTGCTCCTTAAGACCTATACCCATAAACATTATTTTCGAGTTGTCCGAGCCATATCTATTTTCAGCGATATCTTTGCACTTAATAAGGATATCAATGCCGTTGCTGCCTATTCCAATAACAAAGAGCCTGCGGCTTCCGTAAGCCGCCTTTTTGCCTTTGTAGAGCTTCATAACACGCTTCGGAGAAAGCCA
This sequence comes from Oscillospiraceae bacterium, assembly GCA_051882535.1. Lineage (GTDB taxonomy): Bacteria > Bacillota > Clostridia > Oscillospirales > Ruminococcaceae > CAG-115. The sequence goes on along the minus strand of JBJESA010000189.1, from coordinate 7,709 downwards.
CTTCACCTTCGCCTGATAATCCAAGAAATGCACCTCCAATGACATATTGTCATTCCGGTCTGTCATTAGACCCATTCGGGTAGGATAGAAAAAACTCAATACAACCCGATTATATAGTTAGTCATATTATACAACTTTTTTTGTTCCTTGTCAATAGTTTTTGAAGAAACGTTCTTGATTTCCACAAAATTCACATATATTTTACGTACCATTTTATCACCTACCGTAATTCCTCAAAGAATACCCTTTCCATTCCCCCAAAAAAACACTTGACTTTAGTGGGGAAATGTGGTATAATATCTACGTTATAATTTGTCGCATAGATTTGATAGCTTGCAATAGCAGGCTTTCGAGGAGTGGCAAATTGCTCCATATATGCCGCTGTGGTGGAATAGGCAGACACAAGGGACTTAAAATCCCTCGGAGTAAAATCCGTACCGGTTCGACCCCGGTCAGCGGCACCAGTTTTACAAAAATAACCCTTGGCTTATTGCCAAGGGTTATTTTTGTAAAACGCAATGGCACTCGTCTGTGCCCTGCGGGCTTGACGAGTGCTCATTGCTAGCATTGTTTTGGCTCGACCTGCCATAATGGCAGTGCGGTTTTGTGCTTCGCACAAAACACCGCCAAAACAACGCACGTCTGCCCTAACAATGGGTTTTGCGGGGCTAATTTTTTGCTCGGAAATAGCGAAATCTTTTTGGTCACGTTTAGCCAGCCCCTGCATACGTATATACCCCATCATGAAAGACAGACGAAGCCCAAAAGACGAGGGTGTCCTCATGTAAAAAAGCTGATTTTCAAAAAATATTTTAAAAATACCGCGACCTTTTTCTCTAAACCAACGACTAATAAATAAAGGCTGAAAATTCTCACACCCAACTAATCGCTAAAGGAGAAAAAAGCATGAAAAAAGCCAAAATCACGATAATAGCATTAACGGCAGCACTGTGTTTATCGAGCTGTACCGTCAATAACCCCACTTCTCAAGGCGGGGAGAACAGCTCTCCAACTTTCTCACAGCAAATCAGAAATCCCGAATCGCAGGGAAGCACTCCCGACTCCACCATTATCTACAACGAGTTCCGCATACTGGAAGAACCTATCTCCGACCTTGGCTTGACCGTTGAACAGCTTTCAGAGAAACGCGGCAAAATGGAAGTTTCAAGTGTCAATGGAACTTGGTTTGAGAACGGCATCGGCATATACGGCTGGCAAACCACCAAATCCGACTCTTACACCGCCGGTGGCTGCAACATGATTGGCGGTCTGGAACCCACGGACCTGTTCTCGGGACTGACTTATCCCGTAACTTTGGATATTCTCTCGGACAGGTATGGCTTTACTCCTATCTACATCTCCAAAGACAAAAGTTCTGACGGGTACTATTGGTCGGAGTTTTCCCACCCGAAGTACGAAAACGTTTCTTTCTTATTCAGGTCAAAAGAATTTGGCTATATCTATGAAAGTTCAAGGTGTAATCTGAAGTTAAATGCCGATTCTCTGAACGCAAAGCCTATCGCCAACGGAACTGCAAACGCGTGGGATTCCTCCACAGAGGGAGAACGACAGAGATTGGAACAAATTAAATCCGAACTTCTCATACAAATGAGAACCGAACTATTCGGCGATGACCCTTGGAAAACCGTCAAGGTTGACATCACTCCCGAAACAAAATGGCTTATTGACGACTTTAAACTTAAATCTCCACCCGCACCCGATGGCGAAATACTCGATATTTCTCAAGCTACCCATGCCACGGGCAACCCGGAAATGGTTTATGCCCTTGGCTTTGATTTCGCATATCTGCGATATGCCGAGCCTGTTTTTACTACAACCCTTGACAACCCGAACATTTACAACTGGGATACAGAAAAACTAACGATACACAATCCTTTAATTGATACGAATACCCACTTTTTCAAAATCAAGGCAGGCGATGTGCTTGACAACGGTTTGAAAGTTGAAGAAGCAGAATATTGGATACAACCTTTTGAATTTGAATTGCTTTGGTATATAAAAGTTAAATTAAGCGGAGAACTTACAATGAACGGGCTTCTGATACGTGCCAGCGAATATTCGCCGTACCAGACCCTCGAGGGCGGTCTGTATTTTCTACCCGATCCCACCCAATTCCAAGTGCCCGAAATAACCGAATATTATATAGATTCGCAAAATCACCCTAGTCTTGTAATCGGCACGGACAAATTTGCTGCTGTCTATGACGGAAGTCTTTTTCATGTCGGTAATGCAAACGATCCTCCTGTTGATATCTCGGATATTTTCACCGAAAGCAACATCGTACCGGTAAAAGTGACGCTTAAAGACTTTAACTTGAACTATCTTTTGGGTGCAAACTATGGGCACTCGTCAACACTGGTATCGGTAGAAAAGCTGTGAATACAAATCACTACACCACGCAACTCATAATTTAAAGGAGTTTTCGACTATGAAAAAAGCCAAAATCACGATATTAGCATTAGCGGTACTCTGTTTATCGGGCTGCACCGGCAATAACCCCACTTCTCAAGGCGGGGAGAACAGTTCTCCAAATTTTTTACAGCAAATCAGCAATCCCGAATCACAGGGAAGCACTCCCGATTCCACTATTGTCTATAACGAGTTCCGCATACTGGAAGAACCTATCTCCGACCTTGGCTTGACTGTTGAACAGCTTACAGAAAAACGTGGCAAAATGGAAATTTCAAGCGACAATGGCACCTGGTTTGAGAATGGAATCGGCATATACGGCTGGAAAACAATTAAATCCGACTCCCTCACCGACGGTGGCTGCAACATTATTGACGGTCTGAAACCCACAGACCTGTTCTCGGGACTGACTTATCCCATAACCCTTGACATTCTCTCAAATCGGTATGGTTTCGTGCCCATCACCATTGAAAAGGAAAAGGGTATGTACGACTGCTATTGGTCGTTATTTACCCACCCGTATTACGAAAATGTTGCCTTCCAGTTCGCCGGTAAGGAATACGGCTTCATTGAGGAAGATACGAGCTGCATTCTTAGCTTGAATGTTGACTCCACAGACGCAAAACCTGTCATTCAATACATACCAAGTAGCAATCAGCCCGAAACCTCGGATACCTCAAGCACCTCCACTCCCTCTAACCAAAACAATCCCCCTCATATTTTCCACCCAATATAAAGCAATCCCGTACCTTGTTTGAGATGCGGGATTGGTTTTTTCGTAATAGTCCAACGGGGCAATTATGCGTTTGTCACAAGGTCGGAGGAAAGCTCGTATGCCTTGTCGTAGAAATGCTCCTGTGCGTTGAGAGGCTCGTCATTGTTCTGTACGCGAACATAGTTTCCGTCTGGGAGAAGTTCCCGTGCCTGAGTGTTGTCCTTGAGAAACGTGTCGAACATATACGACACCTGTCTGCGGATATCCTCGTCATAGAGCGGTGCGGCTGCTTCTACTCTGCGGAGGGTGTTTCTCGTCATAAAGTCTGCGGAGGCAATGTACATTTTCCTGTCGTCACCCTTGCCGAAAATGTAGATTCTCGAGTGTTCAAGGAAGCGACCTACCACGCTTATCACACGAATATTCTCGGTTTCCCCCTCAATCCCCGGAATAAGGCAGCAGATACCGCGGACAACCAAATCAACGTGAACGCCCGCCTTGGACGCGTCAATCAGTGCGTCGATTATTTTCTTGTCGGTAAGCGAGTTTATCTTCACGCCGATATAGCCCTCTTCGCCCTTGGACTTCTGCTCGTCTATCATATCAAGAACTTTATTTTGCAGACAGTTGGGGGCAATCAGCAGTGCCTTTGTTTCCTTGACAGTATCGCCACAGGAAAGTGCGTCAAACAGCTTTGCAGCGTCCTCTCCTATCTCCTTGTTGCAGGTCATAAGCGAATAATCGGTGTACAGACGTGCGGTCTTTTCGTTATAGTTGCCGGTGCCGACCTGCGTGTAGTATTCGATTTCCCCCTCTACCCTCTTGGTGATAAGGCAGAGTTTGGAGTGAACCTTGTAGCCGCTCAGTCCGTAGATTACGCGGCAGCCCGCTTCTTCCAGCCGTCTTGACCAGCCGATATTGTTCTCCTCGTCAAAACGTGCTTTGAGTTCCACAAGCACCAGCACGTCTTTGCCGTTCTCGGCGGCTTCAATCAATGCCTCAACTACCTCACTCTGGCGTGCTACGCGATAAAGCGTCATTTTGATGGAGATAACGTCCTTGTCGTTCGCCGCTTCACGCAGCATATTAAGGAACGGCTTCATGCTGTTAAACGGATAGGACAGCAGCTTATCCTTAGCCTTAATCTGCGGGAGAATCGGCTCATCGCCGCGAAACAGCTCCGAACGCTGCGGAAAGCGTTTCGGGAAAAACAGTTCGGGCTTCTGACGAAGGGTATCGCTAAGCTGAAACAGGAATGACACATCAAGCGGCACGGGATTATTGAACACAAAGTCCTTGCTGATGTCAAGTTCCCTGCACAAAGTATCCACCATCTTACCGTCAAGCTTGCGGGATAATTCAAGACGCAGCGGAGCAAGTCTTTTGCGTTTCTTGATAAGGTCCTCCATAAATTCACGATAATCGAGGTCTTCGTCATACAGTAAATCCGCGTCAATATCCGCATTGCGGGTAACGCGAATCAGCGACTTCTCCTGAACGGCATAATCCTTGAACGCCTTGGAGATAAAGTGAAGCACCAACTCTTCCGAGAGCATAAACGTGTTCTCCTGTGACTTTATCTCGATAAGCCTTGGGAACACCTCCGACTTACAGGATATAATGCCGAGCTTCTGCTTTCCGCTGCGGCTGAGCAGCGACGCCACTGCGTAAATATGCTTGTTTCTGAGAAAAGGGAACGGCTGGCGTTTTCCGACAATAACCGGCGAGATAAGCGGAGCGATTTCTGTGTCGTAGTAATGCTCCAGACGTTTGCTCTCCTCCTCGGAAATATTCTTGAAATCGACGATATGTACATTCTGCTCTTCCAGCTTGCTCATAAGGCTGCGGTAAACTGCGGAATAACGCTCGCTCTGCACGCGTACTTCCGATACAGCCGCCGCAATCTGCTCCGAAGCGGTCATATCGGTCTTGTTGTCGCGGGATTTGGAATCTACAATGCTTTGGTCGATAAGAGAGCCGATTCTCACCATGAAAAACTCGTCCAGATTGCTCTGATAAATCGAAACAAACGAAAGCCTTTCGCACAACGGAACATCGGGACGCTCTGCCTCCTCAAGGACGCGGCTATTGAACTTGAGCCAGGAGAGTTCTCTGTTCATATAAATCTGCTTTTTCATTTCAATAATCCCCTCAATACTACTTTTACTTTATAATATAGCATAGTAAGATTAAATCCACAATCGCTGCGATGTAAAGAATATGTAAAATGGAAAAATCACCGTGCAACTTGATAAAGCCCCTGTGCGTTACCAGCACACGGGGCTTTATCGTCAATCTGTTTCTTTACTTCTTATCCTCAATTCTCCAAGGGCGTTTTTTACCAAACCACCCCTTCTGTTTCCAGTATTCAACATCTCTGTGGTTAAAGCCGTTCTTCTGGGCGATACGCATTATGTTGAAAAAGCCCTTTGTAATAAGCGAGGGCTTCACCTTTCCCGCTCGGCGGGAAATTTTCCGTGCAAGAACGGTGGTCGCCTTGTCAATAGACGCCTTTTTCTTATCGCTTACACCGTCCCAGCTAACCGCTGCGACGCCCTTGCCGTATTTGTAGATTTTCGCCACTCCCCAAAAGAAAAGACTGTCTGCCATATCCTTGTTGGTGGACTTCATACCGCCGCCCGCTGCGGTTGAAATGCATACTCCCTGCTTTGTAAACATCGACTCCTCGGGGCTGTGTACCATCCAGCGATAGCCGTAGTGGTCAAGGAAAGACTTCATCGCACCCGTTGCATGGAAAACGTACACGGGACTTGCTAGAATGATAACGTCCGCCGCGTCCATAGCTTCGGTAAGTGGCTGCAGCTTATTGTAGTGTGGGCAATTCTTCTCGCTTGTCATAAAGCATTGGGTACAGCCCACGCAGTTCTCTCCAAAATCCCTCGGCAGAAAGAATTCGGTTATTTCGCCGCCGATTTTCTCCGCAAGCTGCCGTGCTATATGGTATGTAGAGCCTTTGTGATTCTGCCCATGAATAATCGTGATTTTCAAGTTATCTCCTCCATTTATTATATGCCCGATTTATCACTGAAAAATCAGTATTAAAAATCCCTGCAATCGTCGCAAAACAGCGTTGCAGGGGATTTCCATTCAGAGAGCGGATAACGGGAGTCGAACCCGCCTCGCATGCTTGGGAAGCACGAGTTCTACCGATGAACTATATCCGCATTACTCCACTATTTTACCACATCAAAGCCCGATTGTCAAGAGGTTGAATACAAAAAACACGGCAAATTTTCTTGTTTGCCGTGTTTTTTGTCGATTATTCGGTTACAGTCCTATAATGAAGAAATACGGACGTTCATTCTGCTTACGCTCAAAGTTCTCCGTTGTCATAATTCTCCTCCATTTCGGGTGTCCCGCTCTTGGCAGTCGATGAGTTTTCGAGAATTCTCATTCCTATAATCAGCAGCACAAGCACAATCACTCCGGCAGCTCCAATTATAAGCCCCGCCGTAAGTCCGGCAGGCAGGAATTTCAAGGTGATTTTATGGGAACCCGCGGGCACTCTCACGCACATAAAGGTGTCGTCCACGGCGGGTAAAATAGCCGCTTTCTCGCCGTCAATCTCGACTGTCCAGCCCTCCTCAATCGGGATAGACGTAAACAACGCACAATCCTCTGCAGCGTTCACCGAGAGTTCGAGCGATGTGGGAGAGGTCTTTACAAGGGTAGTTTCTGTATTCTTTGCAGCTATCGTTTCATTGAAGGCACGTAATTCTTCCCTGTCGAGATAGAAAAACTGCGGCTCCTTGACGTACATTGCGTCTTTGTACAAATTCAAGCGAATTGTGAAATTCTCACCCTCGTCATAGTCGCCGAGATACACTATGCTGTGATTTTCGTTTTCAAAGTAGTTTTTGAGATACTCGTCATTGATATACAACGCACATTCCCGCTCATAGTCGGTCGGAAGATACATATAAGCCGCTCCCTTATGCGGCATTATAACCTCATAGGAAATAAATGCGTCCTCGCTCTCGACACGCTTCTTGTAGGAAGAATGGTCATCGGTAGTCATACCGATATTGATATTCTGGCAATCGAATGTGAAATCGAAAATCGGGTAGTACAACTTCTCCATTCCACCCGAAATAGCCCGTGCCAAGGTTTCCTGTGCCACAAACGGTGAGGAAGAATCGGGGTGAGAGCCTACAATATCCAAATCCGCAAGATATGCTATAGGAAACACATCTTCATTTTCAAAAACCGAAATCCCATACTCCGTGAGAATCGGATTATCGTACGGCACAGTGCGATCGTTCTTTGAAAGGACATACTTTATGCCGAAAATATCGTCCGTCAACAGAGTTGCACCATCATACCGCGAGTAGTGTTCTCTTGCACCGTATCCCAATTTCTTCATCAGTGCAATCACCTTTTTATTATAGGTAGAGGTGCTGTGCGACACGCCGTACAAGCCGGTGCTTAACGGGTCGTTTACTGTGCGGTGGTAGTTTTTCTCCATTCGGTAGAAGTCGGTATCCATCTCCTTGATTTTATCCACAACCTCACGGGTTTTCGGAATATCTCCCGCATAGGATTC
>JBJESA010000188.1:0-2243 GCA_051882535.1 Oscillospiraceae bacterium | reverse complement strand
CGGAAACGCGGCTGTCCGTCAACAGGTGAAAATCGTCAATAAAGATATAGCAGGCGGTTTCTCCTGCCAGTTCATGGCAGAGTTCGTCTGCCAGCAGTCCCCCTCCGGCGGCATCCGTGGGGCAAGTATAGTCCCGCAGAAAGTCAAAACCTGCCCGGGCAAAGGCGTCCTGCACGCTTTTCCAGAAGATTGCAAGATTGTCGGAATATACGCTGATGCGAACAATTCGCAGAGAATGCACCTTTGCTTGCTGCTCCAAATACCAGTTCACCGCCGTTGTTTTGCCATAACCCATAGGTGCCACCACTGTGGTCAGGGCACAGCGAGAGATGGGCCGCAGACTTTCTTGCAACCGCTCGGATATGTAAATGGTATTCAGGTTCCATTTTGGTTTTGGCATGACGTACACCTCCAACTTATTCTAAATTATATCACATTCCGACCAATAAATCAATATTCTTTCTAAAAATAAAGTTGTAATGAGTCAATAAACCAATTTCTGATACACTTTTGAAAAGAGTGTAAGGCTTTTGGTGTTTATTTATAACCTTTGGGCACCTCTATAATCTCACCTGTTCACCCATCTCACCCTCAAAAACTCCTGCAGCTTCTGATACTCGGCTTTCAAAGATATGCTTTCAGCAGATTATTAACATACGAAACTAATCTGTAGTAGTCACCATAGCCTTCCGAATATATACTCCCATCAACGCAACTCACTAACCCCCGTGGGTTATTCGCTGAAGAATATCGTTGAAATATAAAAAGCAGCGAATTGCTCCGCTGCTCTTCACCGTATATTCTGCAGCTGCGTCGGGGTGCTCCCCAGCGTTACCTTGTTTGGCTGTTTTTTTGAGTATTGGTACGTTTTTCGGGATTATTCGCGTTTACACAGTTTCCTTTTCAAACTCGACATTGTTCTGTTTCAACAACGGCAGACTCTATTGTTCTGTTAAAGATGGCAACATCCAACGCATTTACGGGATATGCTTGGATTTCGTATAATGCAAAAACACGAAAATAGCCACACAAACCGTAGCTTGTGTGGCCGGAAAGGCAAAGAACCAATCATTAAGGACGATCGTTCTCATAAATTGCCTTTACGCAGTGTCCTCCGTGGCAGGAAGACTGGTTGTCAGCGTGCTTTGCGATCTTCACATCAGCATCAAGCTTCTTGATTTCGGGCTTCTGATAGCTCATATTTACACCTCCTTCAGACAGATTATAGATTATACCGTTTCAAGCGTTGAAATGGCATTTTCTATCGACAAATGCTTCTCGTGAAACAGCTTGCGTGCCTTTGCCATCTTGCAATATACCGTTTCAATATGCTCAAAATCTGAATAAACAAAGTCCATTTCAGCTGGGCAAATATCACAATAGATATATGCGTCACACGTCAAGCACTTGTAGTTCGGAGAAGCCTTTTGAATCGAATACTCTCCAAACTTCTCCCATATAGCGTCAAAAGAATCATATGTAATCTTCTCGCCCACGTGCTTAAATTTCATGCACGGGCACAATTTACCATTATAATCGATGACGCAGCTCGACAATCCTACTTTGCATCTGAAAAGCGGACGTTCTTCCCGTCTGTTTAAGTATTGTGGGTTTAAGATCTCCTTTTCAATATTACTCTGTCGATTGGAGATTGCATCTTCAAATTCATATCTCAGAATTTCTTTTACAGGAAGCTGGTATTGCTGAGTTGCCGAATCATTGTCAATTGTAGGAATTATCTCAAAGCTGGCTCTGAATGGAATGCCAATGTCTGCTGCCAAAGCCTCCATATCATTATACTCGCTTTCGGTTAATGTAATCATGGGAGATTTCAAGGCAACCCTTATTCCGACATTCTTCATCTGACGGCATACTCCAACAACTCTTTCAAACATACCCTTTACACCGGTTACCTTCTGATAGGTTTCCTCACTTGCTCCATACAGGGAAACATCAACCAACAACGGCGGATACGTTTTAAGAACATCGATGATTTCAGAGGAAATCAGAGAAGCGTTAGTGAAAAGTTCAATGATAAAACCTTTGCGTTTGGCATACATATATATGTCCATAAAATCGCTTCTGGCAAAAATCTCGCCGCCGGTAAACGTTATGAACAAAACTCCCTTTTCATACAAAATGTCAATGATATCGATTATCTCGTTGTAGGAAAGCTGTGGCGATTGATGGTGGTCACGCAAATAGCAATGAACACAAGAGAAATTGCATCTGGGCGTCACCTC
>JBJESA010000187.1:0-9786 GCA_051882535.1 Oscillospiraceae bacterium | reverse complement strand
CAAAGTGAACAGAGTATAATTTATGCTCTCTTTCCCATTTAGAGCTTTTCTCATTGCTGAAATTCAAAAGCTGAATCTTCATCTTTTCGGACAAATCAGCCATAGTTACACCCTCTCTACAAATCCCTGACAGACCAGAATATCAACAAACTCATTTACATCGTCTAAAATTAAAGCATATTCTACATCATCGTTTATCGCCGATTTCAGACGGCGAGCAATGTCCTCGTTTGTCGATTTCCCGTCGATATTGTTCCAGATAAACTCGCCAATTTCGTTTAACTCGTACAACGAACATTTGTCATTGTTGAAATTGGCAGTAATATCTATCAAAAAACGCGAACCGTGGATATTTCGGAAAACAATATTCGGCTTTCGTTGAATCACATAATATCACTCCATTTCGCATAATTCTTTTTGCAGCTCAGCAATATACAAAAACTTGTAGTGCTGCTTATCTGATGGTTAAAGTATACACCTTGCCTTTCAAATTATCAAGGAGTTTTTTAGGAGAGGTTTTCCGGAAAACATTTTGCTCCCGCACGGTATAACCTCAGCCAGATATTTATTGAGTTTTTTTCCACATAAAAAGGCACCAACTAATAGCTAGTCGGTGCCTCTCACCTATCAATCAAGAACCTTCAATGCCCATTTAAAGAACTCGGGAGATAGTGCAAAGTAAACGGGCTGCAGCTCCGGTTCAATACACGCCAGAAGTGCTTTTATGTATACTGTCAATGCTTCTGTCTGCACACTTGTAAGATTATCATCGAATACAAATTCGCGAACTACCCCGTAAAATTCCTCCATATAACTAACGCATTCAGCGATGTCAGGATTTTGTGTAAGCGGAGTCAACTGTATCATACCATCACTGTCGCACCTGACGTCCTGAATGGTATCGGGAGCAAGTTCCTCAAAGTACTGTAACGTGCCACTTTGTGCGTTTACTCCAAATTTCGCTGTTGGAAGCGAACAGGAAGTGCCGTCCGGACTTCTTGAAAAAATATAAAAATTGTCGATAATATCCGTACCTATACGACCTAAAATAGGTATTGAATAACCCATTCCCTCCGGAATATGCTTGTCAATTTCGGGCAAATAGAGCAAATCAATAATGTCCTCATACTCAAGCATCACTCATCACCTCCTCACAAATCAAGTGTAGTCATACTCAGTCCTAATAGGATTGGTTGTAACATTCATACTGTGCTTGGTCAGTGCTTTTTCCATCTGAGAAGTTGTTAGATAGGTGCTGGGACGGTTGTTTGAATCACAGATGTAAAAGCCCAGTACATTGCCTTGCGAATTCTTCTTTACGCCGGTGACAGTTACCGCATGATAATCTCCGCCTAACGTCCAACCATTGTACAACGTAGAGGCGTGAACAGACAAAATCACACCATGCCCCTTTGAAACATAATCAGCAATTAAATCTGTCTTATATTCCCTCTTCAGACCTTTTCTTTCACACTGGGGAATGGTCATCGACTCTATCCCGAAAAGGCTGAGCAATGCTTGCCGATTCTCAGCAGTTGTTGCACCATTACTAGACTTTATCCGGCTGGTATGAGTACACAAATCATGTTCGCATGCCACATCAACCATATTACGCTCACTTGAGGGATTTCCGGACAAAATAACTATATTCGCCACAGAACACAATCCGCAGGTTCCCCCGAATTTTTCAATTCTTCCCTGGTTGGAAACAAGCCGCTCGCCCGTTTCCTCGGGGCTGTCAAAAACCATATCGCCGTTTTCGGTTGTAGTCCATGCGGGCTTTAGCTTAGGTGTGCTGTCCGATTGCGATGGGGTGTTTCCCACAGAACCGCTTGATGTCGCTTGAGCGGTGGAACCGCCCGAAGATGCAGCACCTGTTCCTGCGGAGCCGTCATTAAGCACGCCTCGTATCTGCTCCATTCTTTCCATATATCCATTAAGTGCGTTCTTTGCATTGGAAACACCCTTTGCAATGAACACAGCATTGCTCTCCATTTTCGAAACTGTGGAATTAGCAGGCTGAAGATATCTGCTCCCCACCTCTTTTAATTGGGCCAGCAGTGCTTGTGCCTTTTGATACTTTTGGGTATAGAGCTTTATATCCTGATCCGATTGAGCAATTCTTGATTTTGCAGATTCCATACGAGAACGAGCATATTCTCTGTCATTATCATTTTCTGCTCTGCTCATCATATCCTGTGCGGCTTGCAATTCTCTTTTCGCTTCGATTTTTTCATTCTGAGCATCATCAAGACGCATACTAAAATTTCTGACATCTGTTTCCAACTCGCCTGTCAACCGCATAAACTTAGCTTTACAAGCACTTAATTTTTCAGAAACGCCGGTGTTTTTCAAGCGAACCGATTCATAAACTCTGTCCAAATTCTCAATAAACTCAAGCGTGGCAGGTCTATCATATACAATTGCCATACGTCACTCACTTCTTATAGATTATGCAAAGTTACTTCAATTTGTCCTACCTTGTCTATGTACTGTTCCGTTTTCGAGATAATATTATTCAAGTCTTCTTCTGCATTTTCAAGAAAGCCTGACATATTCATAATATTCTTGGCAATATTTTCGTAATCATCGCCAAGTGCAATTTTTGACTTCCCTACGAGCTGAGCCATTTCTCCCAACAATCTTCGAATCTCAGAATAATTTCTCTTCATATCATCATTCAACAATTGGACTTTTGCTTTATCTACGTTAAAAGCCATATTAATCACCTACTCTTTCCACCAAAATCATCTCTTGCACTGTAAATCAATTTTAAGGTCTTTGCCAATCTCTTTTCGGAATCTTCTGCAAGAGGAAGGTTGTTACTGATATAATTCATCAATATCACAATTTTTCCTGCCATACCTTTACCAGATACCGAGTCCATGCATTGAGACGCAATATCCATATTGTCTTTCATTCTCTTGCAAAGAGTCCGAATTTTGTCAGAGTTTTCGACAATCATTCGCTCAAGCACTTTAATCTGTTCTTCTTCCAAATTCATAAAAATACCTCCCTTAATAATTTGCCGGCGTATACGGCACGAGTTTTTGAGGATTCTTTCCACCATTGTTATAAACCGCATTGTTGCCGATGTTTTTTTGGCAATTACTGCTTCCCAAATACATTACGCAATCATCAGCACTCATGCTGAATGCTATTCTGTGAGTACACATATCGCTGATTTTAAGAAGCTTATCAAAATGTCTGTATACGCTGGTTTCAACAACACATCTGATTCCGTTCTTTGCTCCACCGGAAAACAGTTTGTTAATAATCGGTGAAGCATCAAACTCGGTGGGTTCTTCTTGAGTTTCATTATCAGAACTTGTTGCAGTTCCACCAAACAAGCTTGCTACATAAGCCGTTTCCTTATCTACTCCGGCAGCAAAACTGTCTTTTTGAACTTTGGTACATTTTTCAAATTCCGGAACCTGCGTTTCAAGACCAATAAACATACATATTGTATTTTCCAATTTTTCTTTTGAATCCAACAGCTTCTCAAGCTCTTTCAGCTTTGTACACCATTCCTCCGTAGTGACATAAAGCTCTGCTGACGGAACTTGTTTGCAAAGGCTGCGGATTTCGTCTTCGCAGTCATTCATCAAATCCGAATACTCTGCCATGAAGACGATTAAATTGTAGTTTTTCAATATGCAGCTATGCATAATCGAAGACAATATGCTGAATCGTTGAATTGACGTACCACCGACTATTGACAAATTTTCATCGGATTTATGTCCCAAATCCACTCCGAAGCATGGACGAATGACCGCAGGTCTTCCGAGATAAACTCGCATATCCGATTTTCTGATGGGTTCAACTCTATCCAATTCAAGAGGTTCATCATCATTCCAAGCCACTTTCTCATCGGTATTTACATAAACCAATTCCTTTTTGTACATACCTTCATAAATCGAACTAAGAGTCTTGGGAACTATTTCAAAGTCTATATTTGTTGAATGTAGTGCTTTGAATTTTTCCAATTTAGTATCAACAAGTTCTCCCTTACCATCCCTTATGTCTATCTTCATGATAAAATCGCCTTGACTCATAAGAGATATAGCATGGTTGATGTTGCTTGTGTAGAGAGATCTATCCACTGCAAGCGTTTCTTTGATTTCCATTGGATTGTTTTCGTTTCGCATTGCAATACGCAAAGAGATCTGATCTTTTGCAGACGGAGTAAGACCGCTCAAACCGTTAGAAAATGTCTGGTCGGCAAGAAGCAAGTTGATACCTTGAGCACGATATTCACGCAGAACGTTCTCGAGCTTATCCCTGTAAGCAAAATCATCTGACACAAACTGACTCATCTCATGGAACTCATCGATGATGATAAACAGACGTGTTAAATGCTCATAACCCTCTTCGCCTTTATGACTGCGATAATCCTCAAGGTCTTTAGCATCGAATATTTTCATCAATTGCGTTCTTCTTGCGGCTTCGGCAATAATCCTATCGAGCAGGCTGAATGTGAAATCCGCCGTTTTACTGATTCCAATAAGCTTGATATGCGGACACGATTTATTTTTATAGCGGTTAAACTCCGTTTCCTTGTAGTCGACAAGCCACAGCTCCAGGTCATCGGGAGAATAATGCAGACAAGCACTGAGAATAATCGTGTGCAGAAGCGTAGACTTACCACTATTTGTACCGCCGGAAATAAATCCATGTACGCTTCCATCTCCACCGAGTTTCAAATTACAGAGATTTCCATTCTTGTCGATTCCCATGGGGATAGACAACATTTTAGAAGCATCTTTCAGTTCAAAATCGTGCTCGGCAAACACCTTATTAATTCGATTGTTGAGAGATTTACCCTCCTCGTAATATTTTTTGAGCGACTTGACAAAGTTACCTATTTGCGTTGACGAAGGCTCGCAGTTATCGGAGATATTTACCCTAAGTCCTTGGCTCTCGCAATAACCACAATCGATATCGATATGCGTAAGGCAAATTTGCGGATTTAATTCGGTAAGTTTTTTAACACACTCCAAGCCTTCGTTCGATGTCAACAGTAAAAAAGAATATCCGGCTGATGCAGAGTTGATGAATATTTCGCTCATTTCCTTATAATCGCTGTCCGATAGCGTTTCAGGAAAAGCAAAATCCACATACCAAGTAAAAGGGTATTCAAAGGTCTTATTTTCTTTGTTGAAATCGAAAAGCGATTGTGACAATCCCGCCATATACCTATTGATACTACGCGGCTGCTCACGCAAATGTTTTCTTGCCATATCAGCCGTCACCTCGCCATCTTCGCTTGTTGACTTGCTGGTAAACAATTCAAAACTCAAATCCGTTGTAGCAATATTCGATACATCAACAAGCCGCTCCAGGCTGGAGGCTTTTTTAATTATATCAAAAATTGAATAATGAACACATTTTAGGGGAGCAGTTTTGAGAATCCTTGCAAGGAACTTTCTCATAAACAATTTTTCCTGCCCATCATCGGGTGCTGATGCACCCCTGCTTGATGTGACAACAATTACGTTGCTCTGAAATGCGTTTACCCAAATTGGCACTTCAATTCTTTGAGTGTTTCCGTTCTCATCGGGCATAGATACTAAAGCATTTGTCAGATGGAGTTTTTCGGGCATTCCGGACGGCAATTTATACTCTCCCCAATTGCCGTACAAGTTCGCAACCTCTGCCTGTATAGCCTGAATTTGAGCGTAAAACCGCTTCATCTCTCCGGAAGTATTCAAATTATTCAGCATATCAAGAGCAGACTGTTTTTCTTTCGCTCGGTTGTTTTCCAGCTCTTCGAGCAAGTCGTTGAATTTTCTGTTCTCTGCTTCAATATCGTGACGAACACGAGTGATTACGCTATTCTCTTTCTCTTTTGAATCTTTCTCAATTTCATCGATTTTTTCGCAGCAGAAAGCAATAGCGTCTTCAATTAGCCGACAAGCCTGGTAAGCCATTTCCGCACGAGAAGAATAACCTCCTATTTTGAAGGTTCGTTTTATCCATGCAATAAGTCCGCTCTCGTTGAGCATCGAAACAAGATTAAAAAGTTCGGTATCATTAAGACGCGAAGGATTTGGCTTGTAACTTTCCAGCAAGGAGCTATCGCACCAGTGCTTCAACTCTTCTTCCCTTTTCACCAGCAACGCCTTTTTTTCAGCGTATTCCTGGGTTCGATTTCTCAAATTCACCCCAATCTGATAAATTTCGGTTTTCCGTTGTGTTTCCAGAGAATCAATATTCTTTTCGTGATTTTGCTTCGCCGAAATCAGTCGGTCAGAGTAGCTATTCTCAACGTATTTTACGTTGCTTGAAGCCATAGAACGCTTCTCCACAAAACGCTTGGCTTCATCTAATATTCTTACTATCTCCTTCATGCTTCGCCCCCGATATCAAAGTTCACGGTTCCTGTTGATGATGTCAAGCTCTTTTGAAAATGATTCAATAATCGTTTCGAGTTTCATAGCATCATCATCAATTTCCTGTGCTGGTTTTAGAATATTTACCATATGTTCCTTGAAAAATAGTTTTGCAAGGTCGTCCTTCCACTTCACGAGAAAATTTCCCCAATATTCTTCAATCTGAGATACAATTGATTTAGACATAACGACCTCCAATTACTATTAAAGCCAAAATTAATCGCTGTGACTGCTTGAACAGCCCACACAACATGCTATGAGAATTGCAAATGCTAAAACATACATGAGTACCTTAATTGCAATTGATACAAGACCCCAAATGAGTGCACCAACAATCATCAGCAGCAAAAACACGAAGGGGCCGGCAATGAATACAAACATAGCCGTATTCGTTACCTTATATCCATTGAGTTTCCATATCAGATAAGTAATAAACTCCTGACCTGCAAGTGCAATAATTAACGCAACATCACATACACCACCTAAAAAACTCTCCGATACATTTCCCGAAAAGATAGTATTTACAATGCTGCTTGCTGCACCGAAAAAAAGATATCCACCAAAAAGCTCAATTACACCGGAAGCGATGAAGAAGAATACATTCTTAGCGGATTTAATTGCACCATCGTCCAACTCTGCCATATTGGCAAGAGTGGTTTCAACACGCTTTAATTCTTCTGTGATGGAATCAGCCTTGTTGATATTTAAATTCCAACCGTTTTTTTCCGACTCCATAAACTCGTTGTACTTCGTATCTATCGTATTCTGACCATCTCTCAAGCGATTCAAAAGATTGTCGGAATTGTCCAGATGCCGTTGGATTCTCCCGTAATGCTTCAGATTGATGGAATTATCAACAATAGCCAAAATCATAAGAACAAGCATTACTGTGCCATAAATTCCAATAACAATCGGATTTGGTGGGAGTAAAAAAGCAAATCCCACAAATGCGGCAATCCAGAAGACAGACCCAACAATCCCGGAAATCAGCAACCCTTGAGAATTTTTGCCGATTCTGTCTAATATGTTATTTCTGACCTTATTGACAGAACTCTGCATATTCTTGTGTTCTTCAATTGCTTCGGTTTCTAAGGTTTTAAGTATTACTTTATCTTTGATCTCCACTTTCAATTCACCCTTTCTATTTCGATGTAATATGGCTGCTAAAACCTAACGGAACCCTTCTGCCATAAATCTCAAATGCAAAGCACCCAACCAAATTGCTAAATGCAATACCACTCTCCTCGAAAATACCTGTTTCGATACAGAAAGGATTATTTACCAAGTTGTTCTGCATTTTTGTAACCAAATCAATCAGATCGGAATATCCCTTGTACATATCCTCGATTTTGCCGATTTCGGGAATTTTAAACTCTTTGATTTTTTCGAGGATTTGCTTTCCGTCTACATTTAGCGGAAAATATACGTCATCTCTTTCAACGAGCTTTTTGACGTAAACAAAAATTCCTGCCGGTCCGTATTTGCAGAAAAATCTACGGACGATTGCCGGATCTATTTCCGAAGCGGCACATATTTTCTCCAGCATTGAAAATACCAGAACAGCCTCACTGATACCGGAACACGAAGAAATATTTCCCATGTATTCGTTAATCAGATTTTTTAAACCAAAGCTGAACAGAAATCCATATAATGCTGCACCCTTGTTCTTGTCTGCAATGAGGGAATACGCATCATTCAGATAAAAATTTTTCGGAGATGTAAACAAAGCACCAAAAAACTGCGACATAGTTGATACGCTATATCCACAGAGCGTCAGCTGCTTTTTCCCTGCAAAGGAATTGCCAAACCAATAACACGAAATTTGCGGTTCTTTCAGTGAAAAAGCCTCGATTTCCTTTACAAGTGAAAGATTATCCTTATCGCAAGAAATTCCTTCCGTATTCTCCAACCAATGGGAAATAACATTATGCTGCAGCAACTCGGAATAACCTTCGGGGTTCTTGGCAACAAGCATTTTATTTCCTAATTCGGAAAGGCTGCTATATTTATAGCCTCTCCATACGATGGGACCGGGAGCATAGAGCCTTTTAAGGAACAATGCAAGTCCTTTGTCAGGATCATTTACTCTGTATGTTTCGTCCATCGACTTTGCATAGAGTGCCAAATCTGTTCTGAACGATTTGAAAAAGTCCTCGAAGTACTTTTCATAAAGCAGCTCCAAGCCCTTTTCCCAACGCTCCTCATTCTTTGTGATAGCCTCAAAAAGTGAGCGTTCGTCCTTATATTCACCTCCGAAAGCAAGGAACGACTTGGGCCAGGCTTCATCGCTTATTCCGCCTGTATAATCATGGTCAACTAACCAACACTTTACATCGTCGTATCCAAAACGATAATGCTGATCGTACTTACAAAGACCCTTCAACAGATTTTCAAACTTATCTCTATTGGGATCCACACGACGCAGAGGGAGGATTCCCTTTTGAATATGTAGCGTTATTGCATCTGCCTTAATTCCATCATAGATAAAGTGTCCCTCAAAAAGCGTAGCCAGCGTCGGACCCAGCGAATAATAATCGCACGCCTCATTATAGAAGAACACTGCTTCCGTTGCAGATACTGCAATAAGTGTTTCGGGGGCACGATATCCATCTGTTCCGGCATTATATCCGGTTGACAGACCGTTTGAGAGCTTTGCAACACCGAAATCTCCGATTACTACCCTTCCATCGACTCTATAGAGGTTATCCGGCTTTATATCTCTATGAAGAATACCTGCACAGTGCATACTATGGAGAGCTTCATTGAGCTGTACTGTTAATTCTTCAATCTGTTCAAACGAGAATGGACCCTCGTTTCTCAAATCTCCGTCCTTACAATACGGCATTATTTCGAAATAGTACTTGATTCCGTTTACTTCAACAACGCCGATATCTTCAACCGCAAGGGTATATTTCTTTCCTTCTTCCGTTGCCATATAATCAAGTACATATTTTCTTGCACCTGTTGTGGAACGGGAAGTATTTACAGGCTCATAATAGAGTTTTGCTGCAACATCTCTGCCATCGGGAGCGGCACACAGCAAAACGAGGGATTCTCCGCCAGCCGTAGAAATAGTTTTCTTCACATGATAGGTGAGATTCTTGCAGCTAACCAAGTCCGTGAGTTTAGACATCTGGTTCTTAAAAGAATTTATATCGGGAAAGGCATTGCTGACATTCGTTTCTGAAGCACTAATGGAATTTATGATGTTTTCCAGAGCTTTACCTATGTCGGAAACTGCCGTTGAAGCACTGATATTTGCGGTACTCCAATTAGGGGCAACGCCATCCTGCTGTTGCTGACGCCAATTTGTGGGTTCCACCTTTGTCGCATTCGGAGGTGCGGGCTGTGGGGGACTTCGCCTGTGCTATTAGTGGGAGTCCATTTTGGGGAA
>JBJESA010000186.1:0-9819 GCA_051882535.1 Oscillospiraceae bacterium | reverse complement strand
GTTCGGCAGCGGCAGTATCAGCTTCTACGCGGCGTTTCACGAGGTGTGGGAGGCGGTCGAAAACGGTGATGTCGATTACGGCGTTCTCCCGATTGAAAACAGCACCGCGGGCGAAGTAACCGCGAATATGGAGCTTCTCGAAAAGCACCGCGTGTTCATCTGCAATACCACCACCGTAGAGTGTGCCCACGTACTGGCTGCGAAAAAGGGCGTGCGTGAAGAGGACATCAACATCATCTTCGGGCACGAGCAGGCTATCCGCCAGTGTGCTGATTACCTCGGCTCACGCGGGGGACTTACCGTTATCCCGTACAGCAACAATGCCGCCGCTGCAAGAATGGTTGCCGAGAACGAGAGCAATTCGCTCGGCTGCATCTGCTCGGAGGACTGTGCCAAGCTCCACGGACTGGACATCGTACATAAGGCGATTGCTACCGACCCGAACAACTCCACCCGCTTCATCTGCATTGCGAAGAAGCCCGAGGTTTACGAAAACGCGAAAACAGTCGCGGTTTCGGTGTCGATTCCGAATATATCGGGTGCGTTGTACAGACTGCTGACGAAATTTGCGGTGAACGGCATTTCGATGTCGAAGATTCAGTCCAAGCCACTGCCTACCGAGGTGAAAAAGCACTTCCCCGATGACTATATGTTCTACATCGAGTTTGAGGGGAATATCAAATGCCCCACCGTCAAGAAGCTCTTGAATAATTTCGAAACGGAACTCAACTACTTCAAGTTCCACGGTAATTTTTGACAAAAAACGTGCAAGGCTCTTAATAGCTTTGCACTGTTTGTTTTAGGAGGAATAGAATGTTTTCGGTTATAATTGCCGCCGCGGGGAGTTCCTCGCGAATGGGCGGCGTGAATAAGCAGCTGGAGAAAATCGGCGATATTCCCGTTTTTGTGATGAGTGCATTGAAATTCGACAGGCTTGACAGCGTGGACGAGATAATCATCGCCGCACCCGCAGATGAGGTTTCCCGTTATGAGAAACTCGCCCGAAATTACGGCGTGTCCAAGCTGGCGGGAGTGACGGCGGGCGGCGATACCCGATTTAAGTCGATACGCAACGCCCTCGAAATGGTTTCGCCGAAAGCGGAGTATATCGCTGTCCATGACGGGGCAAGACCGCTTATCGAGCCTGAGGACATCGAACGTGTGTTTGCGGACGCGGAGAGATACGGTGCGGCGATTGCCGCCGCTCCCGCAGTCGATACGATAAAAACTGTCGGCTCTAACGGCTTTGTGGAAAGCACTATCCCCCGTGCGGGCTTGTACGCGGCACAAACTCCGCAGGTTTTCCGCAAAAAGCTGTATATGAAGTGGCTCGACAAATTGGGACTTCAAGCCGAAAATGTCACCGACGACAGCAGCCTTGCGGAGATGTGCGGCGAGTACGTGAAAATCACGGAAATCACCTCGCCGAACTTCAAAATCACCCGCCCCGATGACCTTGCCGCGGCAAATGCAATTTACGACAACAGAAGGATTGTGAAGAAGATATGAGGATTGGCTTTGGATACGATGTCCACCGATTGGTGGAGGGCAGGCGGCTGGTGCTGTGCGGCGTGGAAATCCCGTGCGGGGTGGGGCTGCTCGGTCATTCGGACGCGGACGTGGCGGTTCACGCACTGATGGACGCGGTGCTCGGTGCGTTGGCATTGGGCGACATCGGCAAGCTGTTCCCCGACAGCGATATGCAGTATAAGGACGCGGATAGTATGCGGCTTCTTGCCGAGGTTGTGGAGAAAATGCGGGAGAGCGGCTATACGCTCGGCAATCTCGACATTACGATTATCGCGGAGAAGCCCAAACTCGCCCCATATATAGCGGATATGCGGGAGAATCTGGCGAAAGCGTTCGGCTGCGATATTGGCAAAATCAGCGTTAAGGCGACCACCGAAGAGGGTTTAGGCCTTGCGGGAGCAGGAATCGGCTCGAATGCGGTTGTTCTGCTTGAAAAAGAATAAGCGAAAGCCCTCGGCTCAAAGCCGAGGGCTTATTTCGACATTAATTGACAAAAGATGGGTTTTGTGGTATAATCAAATTGCCGGCACTCCGGACGTTTTAAACGGAAGGAGGTGGGTGTTTTGAACTTACTGGAATTTATAGCCTCCGTCATAGCGAGCGTGGTTGCGTATTACGTTTGCAGATGGCTCGACGGAAACGACTAAGTCGTTGGCGAGAGCATAGCGAATACCTATAGCAAATACCCAGTCCCCCCTTGGTAGCACATGGGGGGCAATTTAATGCAAAAAAATCTGCCCTTTGATGTAGCACTCAAAGGGCAAATTCGTGGATGCCTTGTAAAAACTTACTGGATTTATTTTTACATTGTCATTATAACACACAAAATCCATTTTGTCAAGTGTTTCATAGAAAAATTTTCAAAGAATCTGCCCTTTGTTTGTGGCACTCAAAGGGCAAATTGTGAACAACTTGTAAAACATCTGGGTATATGTTTTTACACTCTCACTATAGCACACCAAAACTCATTTGTCAAGCGTTTTCCAAAAAAATTTGAAAAGGACTAGCCCCTTGATGTGACGCTCAAGAGGATTTCTCCGGAATTTTTTGCTACTGTCAAAAGCAAGTACATACTACATTAGTTGCCGGCTCAGCAGGTATTCATTCGCAATGGAGGCGGGCACAGTTTTTGCGGTATTCTGTGCGAAGCACAGAATCGAATTGCCTTTAGGGCAATTCGAGCAAAAACTGTGCTAGCAATGAGTGCTCGTCAAGCCCGAAGGGCTTGGCGAGTACCATTGCGTTTAACAAAAACACCCTCAGCTTTGCTGAGGGTGTTTTTGTTAAACTGGCACCCCCTGCGAGAATCGAACTCACAACTAACCCTTAGGAGGGGTTTGTTATATCCATTTAACTAAGGAGGCACATATAATATTCAACATACCTATTATTATACCTTTATTTTCCCGATTTGTCAAGGGGTAAACACCTACATTATTATAAATAGATGGAAATATCCTCGGTATATGAGGGTATTTCCACGCTTTAGGGT
This sequence comes from Oscillospiraceae bacterium, assembly GCA_051882535.1. Classification (GTDB taxonomy): domain Bacteria; phylum Bacillota; class Clostridia; order Oscillospirales; family Ruminococcaceae; genus CAG-115. The sequence continues at coordinate 6,797 of JBJESA010000186.1, read as the reverse complement.
GTTGTTTGTACTAAATACACAAAACCGAGCCGAAAAGTACAGAGGTTTGTGAAAAATGTCTATTGACTATGGACGTGAAGTATGGTAAACTATTTAATGTGAGCAAGTCTACTGCTTTGGGGGCGGCTTTGAAAATTTTTTATAATTTTTTTAAAAAAATTTTGAAAAAGCTGAAACTTTCCGGAATCATTGTTTGACTACGGTGATGTAAGCAGTGAAAAACCGCTGACCGATAGGCGGCAATTCAACTTGCTTTCGCTCAGACGGGCGGTTCGCACAAGGGGTGCGGGTAACCGCGGAAATATCTCACCCGAGGGATAGCTCCAAAAAACCCACAAGCCCTTAAACGAACGACGGTGACCCGTCACGGACATCGGCACCCGATACGCCGAATGTCAAAGAAAAGAAACAAAATTTTTAGGAGGATTTATTATGTTGAAGAAAAGAATTCTCGCATCTTCCATGGCTTCTGTAATGGCTCTCAGCAGCGTATCTGTTGTAGCTTTTGCAGAGGATAAGAAGGATTACGGCGAGGCTGTAACTAAGGCAGAGCTTCAGGCTTTTGTTGATGCTGAGGTTGACTTCATTGCTGACGAGCTTCCTACATACGGCTCTAAGCAGGGTGAGAGATATCAGGCAGCTTACGATCACGCTCTCAAGGTTCTCGATGACGAGAAGGCAGAGAATGCTGACTACATCGCAGCTTACCAGATGGTAAAGGCTGTTAAGGCTCAGCTCCAGGTTTACACCGCTAAGCAGCTGCAGGCTCTTATCGATGACAACAAGAGCAAGTACGACAAGAACAACGAGTTCAACGAGGAGCTTCAGGATAACATCTACACCGAGAAGACTTACGCAGACTTCACTTCTGCTTATGACGATGCAACTCGTTATGTAGATTCTGATGACAGCCTGCTCATCACTGACGCTTACATCGCTCTTGAAGACGCTGTTAAGAAGCTCTCCGAGCTTAAGACTGTTACCAAGTCCGACTTCAGAACCGCTCTTAAGAACTATGAAGAGCTTGCATACAAGATGAAGGACTACGAGACTTGGAGACGCGGTATTCTTACCGTTAAGTCCACCACCGGTACCGCAAAGGCTAGCGGTGATATCGTAGGCAAGAAGCCCGCTGTTTCGTTCCAGGATCTGATTGACATTGTTTACAACGATTCAAGCACTGTTAAGCCCCGTTACTGGGATAAGACCGCATGGAAGACTCTCGATCCTACCGTAGTATCCGATGACGACGCTGCTGACCACGCAGGCCAGGGTAGATGGATTGGTGGATACGATATTGCTTTTGACGCAGACCTTTCTACTGTAATCACCGCTGCATACAAGGAGCTTGACGAAGTTAAGGGTGCTACTATCACAAGTAAGCCCGAAATCGTAGCTGCTTACGAGGCTGCTGTTGACGCAGTAGCAGTATTCAACGGCTGGCAGGTTGACAGCTACAAGACCGGCAGCAAGGGCTCTTGTGCTAATCTGATTAGCAAGTACCGTCCTCAGCTCGTTGAGAAGTATGCTGATACAGATATCACTGATCTCATTGCTGAAATCAACTACACCGATGATGGTACTGACAGCTCCGGTTGGTATGTTGATGTAAGTGATAATAATACCGTTAAGGAAGGTAACACTGGCGTTGTTAAAGACGCTAAGGATTCCGCTTACACTCTCAAGCACGATGCTGACGCACACACTCTCAAGTGCAACAAGGCTCTCTATGTCGTTAAGGATGAGGCCACCGGCTTAATCTATATCGATGGTAGTGATTCCATTACAGACGCAGTATTTGCAACTCAGACTGAAGCTGATGCTTATAAATCTGGCACTGGTTACAAGACTCAGAAGATCAGTGCAGGCACCAACATCCTCGGCTACATGAGCTACACAAATGGCGGAACCCCCGATCCTGAAGATGCTGCTTTGAGGGATGCAGAGGATTTCTATGCGACTTACGCTGGTTACACCTTCCCTGATGACGCTGAAACAGCTCTTTCTGATATCCAGACTCTTGCAGATGGTAAGACCATTGCTAAGGCTTCCGGCTCTACCACTGAGTGGACACTCGTATGGAGACAGCTCGCTTACGCTCTCGAGGATCGTTTCCCTGTAAAGGTTGTTGATAAGTACACTCTTGCAGACCTCAAGAAGATGATTGACAGAGCATACGATGCTTGCGAGGCAACCGGTGATTCTTCTCTGTTTGCTACAGCTCACATGGATCTCGTTACTGAGCGTCAGAACGCTCTTGACTGGTACACAGAGGCTAAGGCTACAACCGGTTACAAGACTGATGATACTGTTAGCGGCAGAACTCTTGCAACTGTATACACCGCCCTCAAGAAGAAGGTTGAGGACCTCGAGAAGTGGCTCAAGGACTTCAAGTACAGCTACGGCGAGATTAAGGCTGACATCGCTAAGGTTGCAGACGCAATCGACAAGGGCGAGGTAAAGGCTACTGATGATCTTAAGAGCAAGCTTGCTAAGGCTGCTTACGACCTCTCTGTTCTCCAGCCCAGTGACGTATTCGCTGTTGATGACGCAGAGGATGTTAACCTTGCATTCGATTCCGAGCGTATCTTCCAGGCTCCTAACCGCCTCAAGACCGCTAAGAACAAGGCTAAGGCTAAGCCCAACGATTATGAGAAGGCAATGCTCACCTCTTACGAGGCACTCCTGAAGGCTTACGAGACCGCTCTCAAGGGCGAGGAGAAGCCCTCCGGCGTTAAGGGCGATGTTGACGGCGACGGCGTTGTAACATTCGAGGATGTAAACGCAGTTGTAGCAGCATTCCTTGCAAGCTCCACCGATAAGAAGTTCGACATTAACGGCGACGGTTCTGTTGACTTCGAGGACGTAAACGCTGCTGTTGATCTCTTCCTTAAGGCTTAATCGTCTTAACAGGACATAACGCGACTAATTAAGGTCATAATAAATCCGTGCGGGGCGTAACCCGTAGGGCACACCGCCCCGCATGATTTGTTTTACAAAACACAAAATATGGAGGAAAATAATATGAAGAAGATTCTTTCTTTGGGTATCGCTTCTGCAGTTTGTGCAATCACCGCAATCTCTGTAAGTGCTGCTCCCGCAAGCTATGCTGTAAACGGCGAAGTTGCTAAGGACAAGGTTATCACCATCGATGTACTCGCAGGCCAGGACGTTACCGGTCTTGCATTCACTGTTGATGTTGAGGGTCTCGAGGTTCAGGACGTTAAGTCCCCCAACACTTCTGCAATGCTCAACAAGTACGATGCTGCTACCAAGAAGTTCATGCTTTCTGCAGGTTCTGATGTTGTAGCTAAGGCTGGTGAGGCTATCTGCACCATTACCGCTAAGGTAACTGCTGAGGCTGGCAAGACCATCTCTGTAACTCTTACCGATTCTACCGGTAAGTACACTGCAGTTCTTCCCGACAAGGCTCTCACTGAGACCGTAAAGGGTGCTGAGGAGTCCAAGCCCGAGGAGTCTAAGCCTGAGGAGTCCAAGCCCGAGGGTGGCGACAGCGGCAACGACAACCCCGGTACCGGTGTTGCTCTCGCAGTTGTTCCCGCAGTTCTCGCAGCTGCAGGCGTAATCGTTGCTAAGAAGAGAAAGTAATTTCTGCTAAGCGACCGCTAAACTAACAGTTTGCCCCCCGTGCAATAGTACGGGGGGATTTTGCTGTTTAAGACACGCTTGTTAAAGAAGAATCGGCTGCAGCTGGCGTTCTTCCAAGGCGGCGGCAATCGCCGCAGGGAGAAGCGAGAGGTCGGCGGCGAGCGAGAACGGCTTCGCCGCAGAATCGTCCTGCCGCAGCGGCACGAAGTAGAAGTGCTTGAGGTTCAGCAACGCACCGATGTTCTTTGCGGCGGCAGACAGCCCGTCGTTGGTGGAAACGGCAAGCAGCACCGGCTTCTGTGACCGCAGGTGGCTCTTCACCGACATACAGACGGGCGTGTCGGTGATTCCGGCGGCGAGCTTGGCAAGCGTGTTGCCGGTGCAGGGGGCGACAACCAGTATGTCGAAAAGCCGTTTAGGGCCGATAGGCTCGGCGGCGGTGATGTCGTGGATAATGGGCTTTCCTGTGAGTTCGATAAGACGGCTGCGGTGGGTTTCGGCAGTGCCGAAACGCGTGTCAAGGTCGTAAGCGTTATACGACATAATGGGTGTAATATCCGCACCGAGCGAAATCAGCCGCTCGAGTGCGTCAAACGACCGCGAAAACGTGCAGAACGAGCCGCACAGTGCGTAGCCGATACGCAAGCCGTGCAGAGATGGAATATCGTTCATTGTGAAAAGTCAGTCCTTTCGGTTGGAATGTCGGGCAATACACGCAGCAGTTCCTCGGCGATAAAGCGTCCCGCCGTTTTCGGAGAATATCGCCCCGGCAGCCCCGCACCGTGTATGTACTTGACGTTTTCAGCGGGCGGGGAGTTGGGGAGCGAGGCAAGTTCGAGGAAAACGCAGCCCGATTTAATTTGTGAGAAGTCCTCCGCCGTGAAAAGCGGGGCGGGGACGGTGTTTACGATGAAGTCGAAGTCCGAGAGGTTCAGCCCCCCGAGCGGTGAGGCGGAAAATCCGAGGAGCCGTGCCTCGCACAGCGATTCGCGGCGGCGGGCGGCGATGGTAACATCGCACCCGAATGGTTGAAGCCGTGCGGCGAGGGCTTTGGCTATACGCCCATATCCCGTAATCAACACCTTTGAGCCGAGCAGTGAGCCGTCCGTGCTGCCCGCCAGCAGCATAACGGCAGATTCTGCCGTAAGTGCGGCATTTTGCAGTGTGAGAGTTTCCGAAGCGAAGTAGTTGACGAGCGACAGAGCGTGCTCACGGCAAAGCTCGGTAAGGCGGGGGCAGCAGCCGCCCGCAAGCACAGTGCAGTCGGGAGCGGCATAGCGTAGAATGTCCTCAAACGGGACAGGTGCGGGAGAGAGCGGGGCGAAGATGTTCGCCCCGTCTTTAGTCAGCGGCACAGGCAGGACAATGACGGGGAATTTCTCCCCCGAAAAACACACACGGTGACTGTCGGCAAGGCAGTCGGCGGCATAAGTCATACGCGAGTCGCCGCCCAAAAACAGAATATCCATAGCACCCTCCCGTTAAAGGATTTGTTTGTATATTATATGCCGCGGCGGGTGAACGGTGACACTATTACACTTTGACACAACTACAAGGACTTGACAAACGCACGCTTTTGTGATATATTGTAAATTAGGACAAAATATAGCAAAGGAGAAATACAATGAACATCTGGCATGATATAAACCCCGCACGAATCAATCCCGACGACTTTATCGCAATCGTGGAGATTGAGAAAGGCAGCAAGAAGAAGTACGAGCTCGACAAGCAGACCGGCTTGATTATCCTCGACCGAATACTCTACACCTCTACCCACTATCCCGCGAATTACGGCTTTATCCCGCGTACTCTCGCAGACGACGGCGACCCGCTGGACGTGCTGATTCTCTGCAACGAGCCGATTGACCCGTTGGTGGAGGTGCATTGCTACCCGATTGGCGTTATCACCATGATAGACAACGGCAAGAACGATGAGAAGATAATCGCAATCCCGTTCGAGGACCCGACCTTCAATGCTTACAGAGGTATTGAAGCATTGCCGAGCCACATTTTCCAGGAGATGCGGCACTTCTTCTCCGTGTACAAGCAGCTTGAGGGCAAGGAAACCGCAGTAAACGAGGTACGCGGACGCGACGATGCGGTGAAGATAATCCGCCAGTGCATTGATAACTACAACGAGATTTACGCACCCGACCACCCGTTTGTGCCGGAGCATAGCTCTTCTCACAATTGAAAAGATTACTTTGTAACAAGGGGGACTTTATTATGATACTTGCTAGCCAAAAAAAATCACTTTGTTTCTTATTTCTTTTTGAAAGAAAAAACCAAAAAACAAAGGGGACCTTATTATGATACTTGCAAGCCAAAGCCCGCGAAGATACGAGCTGCTCAAGCTGATTTCGGAAGATTTCAGCGTTATTCCCGCCACAGGCGAGGAGGTAGTTCCCGAGGGACTGTCGCCCGCCGAAGTGGTGCAGCATCTCGCAAAGCAGAAAGCCGAAGAAATCCGTGCCTTGTATTCCGGCACACCCAAAGAGCCGATAATCGCCGCTGATACAGTGGTAGCGATTGACGGGAAGATATTGGGCAAGCCGAAAGACGCGTTTGACGCGGCGGATATGCTGGGGCTGCTCTCGGGGAGAGTGCACAGCGTGTATACGGGCGTTTGCGTGATAGACGGCGAGCGGGAGTGCGTGTTCGCGGAGGAAACGAAGGTGGAGTTTTACGAGCTGTCCACCGAGGAAATCCGTGCCTACATTGCCACCGGCGAACCGATGGACAAGGCGGGAGCATACGGAATACAGGATAAGGGTGCTCTCATAGTAAAGAGGATAGACGGCGACTATTACAACGTCATGGGATTGCCGGTGGGTAGATTGTCGCGTGTGTTGAGGGGATTGGAATGAAAACAAAGTATAAACTCAGTTACAACTCGCCGGTGATATTGACGTTTTCGGCGATATGTCTGGCGGTGCTTATACTGCACTATATGACCAGAGGATTTACGACAAATGCGTTGTTCGTGTGCTACGGCCACGCAAGCCTGTTGAATCCGCTGACGTACCTGCGGGTGTTCTCATACGTGTTCGGACACGCAGATTTTTCGCACTTTGCGGGGAATATGACGATGCTGCTTCTGGTAGGTCCCGCGGTTGAAGAACGTTACGGCAGCTGGAACACGGCGATAATGATGTTTGTCACCGCGTTGGCGGGCGGCATACTCAATA
>JBJESA010000185.1:0-9868 GCA_051882535.1 Oscillospiraceae bacterium | reverse complement strand
TGGCTTTCGCCGTCGCTTTTGGCAGTAACTTTTATCAGCAATGCCGCATGAGTTTCGGGGATAAGTGCCGATATTGAGCTTTCTTTCAGAAGCAATGCTTTCGGCTCTGCGACATTCACCGACAGGTAATCGGTAACGTAAAATTCCGTGCCGGCGGCGTGGTTTACAACCTTAACATCGTCAACGACCTGCAAGTCAACGGAAGGCTTTTGCTTCGGAACGCATGACATCACGCCGAACAGAACAAACGGCACGATAAAAAACGCCGCCAGAAGTCCCGCCCAAAGTCCGACCTTTGAAGCAACCCAAGTCGACAAGGCTTTTCCCGGGTTTTTGATAGCGGCAGCCTCGGTTTGCTGTTTTAGCTGATTCGCTTCTCGTTCGAGGGCTATGTCTATCTGCTCCATCTCGGGTGCGGCACCGCAATACGGGCATTTATCATTTGAACCGTAATCCCACACGCTGTCGCAATAAGAACACTTGATTTCGGTTTTATTTGAACTCATTCAAATTACCTCGCTTCTTTTTTCTCAATATAGTGTATCACATTTTTCAGCGGTTGTCAATGGGAGAACGCAGTAGAAAAAGCAAAAAACAGCCCTCTCCATTTGGAAAGGGCTGTTCTATAGCAAATAGTTTAGTTTTTTAACAGTCTTATGTAATGATTAGCCTCACGCAGTACATGGTCGGCAAGCAGGGGCAGAATTATCGAACGTATCTCGCATTGCTCTATCCCACGAACGCCTGCCGTTTTGAACTCCCGCAGCTTTTGCGTTAATTCAAGAGAAGCCGCCCCCAACGCAGCGTTTTGTGCGTTATTGCATCTATTCAGCAATTCGCAGTACTCATCGGCGAACTTATCCGCTGATTTAAACAGTTCCGTTTCCGATGGGTCAAGCAGCCCGCGTATGAACATCGCGTGCTCCATCATTATACGGTTCCAGAAGCACTCAATGTCTTTCTGTGAACGGTCGTCTAAATAGCCTTTTTTCTCCAGACACTCCACATATTCCCTATACAGTTTTGCTTCTCTGATTATGTGTTCAATTAAAAGCGGGTAGTTTGCCGTAAACATCTCTCCGCACAAGACCTTTTTGAGAATCGTTTCCTTAAAGGAGATAAGACCGTCCAACAGCTTGAGTGCCGTTTGGTTTAGACGCCGCACTTTGCCGTGCCTTTCGGGATTGTCGCCGCATTTACCGTAGCCGCTTTTAAGATGCAGCTCCTTGTCGGTGATTTCTTTGTTGATTGATATCCCCGTAAGACACTCGGTCTGCTTTTCAGCTAGTGCCGTGAACGGCGTAACAAGCTCCTGCGAACACAGCAGCTGCTGATTTACAATGCCGTTACCAAGCATTACCGCTTCGCACAGCAGCTTGTCGAATTCGTCTTTAAAGTATTCTGCCTTTTCCGCAAATTCCTTATTTGCAGGAGTAAAGCCCGCTTTAAGGAAAAAGGAATGTTCTTTCATTATTCGCCCGAAAAATATATGAAGCTCTAAGGACTTTTCAACGTAGTTGTTTGGATTCATAGTAATACCCTCCGTTACAAAAAATCGTTGTCACCAATATTATATGCGTAACGCATAAATGGTGTTACTATTTTTGCAAAATCGGCGGGAGAAAAACAATAGAACAAAACCCCTCGGCAGAGCCGAGGGGTTGTTTCTTCAGTGCGGGTAACAGGACTTGAACCTGCACGATTTCTCGCCAGAACCTAAATCTGGTGCGTCTGCCAATTTCGCCATACCCGCATATTTATGCTGCCAACTACTGCTTGCAATCGGCAGCAATTTTTCTTAATCATTCTGTAATTCTCTCTTCTTCGCAATCTTGGCTGCGAGAACTCTGTACACGATAAACGCCGCTACGAATACAATGCCCACCACTGTTTCAATTGTTCCCGCCTGCACGAGGTCTGCACCAAATGCAGTTTCTATCGAGTCGCCGATTGCCGCACTCGGGATATTCGCGTTCTCCAGAACCAATCTCGGGAACAATCCCATATACAGGAACATAAGCCCGCTGATAAACGTCGGAATTCCGAACGTTGCGAATGCCGCGTCTGCTCGCCTTGTGATTAATCCCACAAGCACTGCGAACAGCAGCGTCAACACGCTTGCCGCAATAACCACGGGCAACGAGAACGCATAGCGTATGTAGCTGCCGCCAACACCCAGTGCCTCGGACGGATTCGCACCCTTTATCAAGTCGCGATTCTGGCGGATGAAGTTGTCAATCCGCTTCTCGGAATCGGGACGGAACTTGAAACCAAGCTCCTTCGAGGCGTAATCCATACAGCTTAATGCCGTTTCTTTGAGCTTCTTATCGTTGACAGGGCGATTGTCCTCGCCTGTCAAAAGGTAGGTTTCGTAAGACGATACTACATGGGAGAGATACGGCATAAGCTCCGATTTTTCGAGGAACTTCTCCGCTTCTTCTTCGGACAAGCCGTAGTCTGCGAAGGTTCTGTCTATCATATCGCCGACTGTTTCGTCGGGGGAGATTTCGCCGAAGTCTACTTCCGCAATTCCGCAGCGGGCGAGTGCCTTTTCAAGAGCGTCTGTGTTGCGGATAACGTCTTTCGCCTTGAAATACAGCGGATTCACCTGCTTGGTAGTCGCAGAGAGCGAACCGCTTTGCAGCACATCACGCATTGTCCACAACGATGTGGAAACAACCGTCAATGTCAGCGTCAGCAGCGAAAACAGCACGCACAGCACCGCACTGAATCCCGCACTCATAGGCTTTTTGCGTGGTCTGTCAGGTTTAACAGCTTTCGCCTTTACAGTCGGAACGGCTTCCGATTCGGGAGATTCTGGAGAGTCGTCGAGGTATTCCTCGGCGGTGAATGTTTCTTCCGAATGGGAGGCGTCTTCCTCTTTTGCGAGGTGCTCATAAGCGGAAACAGCTGTATCAATTGTGTCTGTAGGCTCGGAATTCTCCAAAGAAGCAGCTTCCGAGGAGTACTCGGGGATTGTCGGGGAATCCATTTCTTCTATTTCGGGGATATCCGGCTCGGGCGGCAATTCCATTTCCTGTCCGATATCAACTGTATCCTGAACAGCACCGCACAAAAGGCAAAATCTTGTCCCTTCGTCAAGCGGTTTTCCGCACTTCACACAAAACATACTGTCACCTCCGCTATAAAATGTCATTACTAAGCCGCAGAATCAAGTCAATTCCATAAATTTACATATATTGTAAAATACTAAATATATTGTATCATACTTTTTAAAAAATGTCAAGTGCCGACTTGAGAAATTCCCGCAATTTCGCGTACCACCTCGCCTGCAATCATAAGCCCTGCCACAGACGGAACGAATGCGATACTTGCGGGTGCTCCAGCTTTTTTAACATACGGCTCTTCGGTGGAGTAGAGGGCTTTCAGCCGCTCAACCCCGTGCTTGCGAAGCTCGTGCCGCATAGTGCGTGCAAGCGGGCAGACCGACGTTTTGTAGATATCCGCTATGCGGAACAGCTCGGGGTGGAGCTTGTTACCCGCACCCATGGAACTGATTATGGGAGTATTCGCTTCGCTGCACTTCACGGCAAGCAGCACCTTGGCACGAACATCGTCAATCGCGTCCACAACGTAATCATATTCTCTGAAATCAAACTGCGGGGCGGTTTCCTCACTGAATACAAGCGGAAATTTCCGCAGCTTCAAATCGGGGTTGATGTCGAGAAAACGCTGCTCGCAAGCGTCCGTTTTCCACATTCCCACCGTGCTGTGCAGGGCGATTATCTGGCGGTTGAGATTGGACAATGCAATAGTGTCGCCGTCCACAATATCAAGCGAACCAACGCCGCTGCGGACGAGGGCTTCAGCCGCAAATCCGCCTACTCCGCCCAAGCCGAACACGGCGATTTTCGCGTTTTTCAGTCGCTCCACCGCTTCTTCTCCGATAAGGGAAACGGTGCGGGAGAGTTCTTCGCGATTTACCACGGCTTTACCGCTCCTGTGATTTCGGACAGGGACTTGATGCCGTTTTTATCCATATACTCGGAAAGTCCGTCAATAATCTTAACCGGTGCGTAGGGGTCGGTCATCATTGCCGTTCCTACCTGAATAGCGGTCGCACCCGCCATCATCATCTCCACTGCGTCTTCCCAAGTGCAGATACCGCCCAGACCGATTACGGGGATTTTTACTGCGTTGTAGACCTGCCATACCATTCTCACCGCCACGGGGAACACCGCCGCACCCGACAGTCCGCCTGTGTTATTGCGGAGAATGGGACGCTTGGTTCGGATATCAATTCGCATACCGAGCAGCGTGTTGATGAGGGACACGGAATCCGCACCCTCGGCTTCTACTGCCTTGGCGATTTCTGCCACATTGGTAACATTGGGGGTGAGTTTTACGATAAGCGGCTTTTTGGTTGCCGCACGAACGGCTTTGGTGACAGCAGCCGCACCCTCGCAGGATACTCCCCAAGCCGCTCCGCCCGCCTTAACGTTCGGACAGGAGATATTAAGCTCTATCATATCAATACTCGACTTGTCGAGTGCTTCGGCTGCCTTGATATAGTCGTCAATCACGGCACCCGCGACATTTGCGATAATTTTGCACTTGCCGCCCTCGTCCTTGAGCATATCAAGGTAGTATTCGATAAAGCTCTCAACGCCGATATTCTGCAAGCCTACGGAATTGAGGATTCCCGATGCACACTCCGCAATTCTGGGAGGGGGATTGCCTATTCTCGGAGAGATGGTCATTCCCTTGCAGGAGATACCGCCGAGTTTTGAAATGGGGTAAAGGTCGGTGTAACACTCGCCGTTTCCGTATGTTCCCGAAGCGGCGATTACGGGGTTCTGAAACTCCACACCCGCGATTTTAACGGATAAATCAGCCATCGAAACGCACCTCCTCTGCCTTGAATACGGGACCGTCCTTACATACTCGTGAATAGTACTCCTGTCCGTTCCGCACGGTCATACATGAGCAGACAACGCACGCACCCACGCCGCAGCCCATACGCTGCTCAAGCGATACCTGACAGGGAACGTTGTATTCCTCGCAAGTCTTGATTACCGCCTTTAACATTGGCTGAGGGCCGCACGCCATTACTGCACAATAACCGCCGTTCGCGAGTTTCTCCGCAAGCGGGGTGGTAACTACTCCGTGGAAACCGTAGCTGCCATCGTCCGTGCAGACGGTGACTGCACCACTCGTAGATTTCTTATAATCTTCTTCGAGAATTACGCGTGTAATATCACGAAAACCGAGAATCGCTTCGGCATTGGCACGCTTGGTTACTCCCAATAGCGGAGGCACGCCTATTCCGCCGCCGACTACGATAATCTTTCCATCGGCGGGAATATCAAATCCATTGCCGAGCGGACCAAGAATATCAAGGCACTCGCCCTCGCGGAGCTTTGCAAGTTCGGCGGTTCCCTTTCCGCGTTCTTCAAACACGAAACGCACTTCCCCACTCTTTGCGTCAAAATCGCAAATGGAGATGGGGCGGCGAAGCGTGAATCCCGAAACAGCGATATTCGCAAACTGTCCCGCTTTCGCCTCGCGTGCTATTTCGGGAGCTTTCACCACAACGGAATATATCCCGCGTGTGAGATTCTGCTTTTTAAGAATGGGATAATTCCCGCAAGTATAACTCATAACTCCTTATTACCTCTTTCTTGCCAGTCTATCTAAGCATTATTATCTTTATTATCTTTATCTTCGGCAACCTTTACCTTGACCTTAATTCCCTCGGAAGATTTTTCTGCCGACTTTGGCGGCTCGGTTAATTTCCTTATTCTGTGCATTGAAAAGCGAATTATTATCACCAACAGCAACGCATAGAAAATGTACCCTATACTGAACCACGAGGTTTCCCCGCCAATCAGCCGCGACTGGTATATCGTCATTACGTCCGCAATCAGCACCAGAATTGGCAGTTTGCACAGCGAAACCGTGAACGCATACCAATCGTAAACGCTCTGTGCATTGTCGGCGGTTACTCCATACTTCTCAAATCGGTGGTTTGATAATATAAGAACGAGATACACCGCCACCGGAATCAGCGTAAGCACGGGAAAAACCCACAGCTTCACCAAATCCGCACGAAAGATGGGATTTAACAGTTCGGGGTAACGCTCTTCCAACAGGTGTGTATTCACGAAAGTGAACAGCACTATTACCAGCGACAAAATATCGCTTATCAGCCGTGCGGGTTTATAGCAAAGCCGCACGGCATATCCTGAAACTTTCATATTATATCTTGGTGATGTCCACAAGCTCTACATCGTTGATATTGCGGGTGGACTCGAGGCACTCTAACAATGCGTTTGCGGTGTCGATTGCGGTAAGGCAGATAATGGAGCGTTCTACCGCTTTTCTTCTCATACGCACGCTGTCGAGCGAGGGCTTTCTTCCTGTTTCGGAGGTGGAGATAACGTAGCTTATCTTGCCGCTCTCAAGAAGCGAGATTACGTTCGGCTCCTTTTCCTCGTGAATTCTGTAAACGTGGTTTGCCGCAATCATATTGCGGTTGAGCACGGACGCGGTGCCGCCTGTCGCGTAAATCGTAAAGCCGAGTTCTTCAAAGCGGGAGGCAATCTCGATAATCTCGTTCTTGTCGCTGTCGCGAACGGAGATAAGCACGCCGTACGAGCCGTCGGGGGAGTCGGGATTAGGGCCGTCACCGGGGTGCGTGAACTTGTAGCCCGCCGCAACAAGTCCCTTGTACAGTGCTTCGCCGAATGTCTTTGCAATACCAAGGCACTCGCCGGTGGACTTCATCTCGGGGCCGAGCTGGTTATCCACATCGTGCAGCTTCTCGAACGAGAACACGGGTACTTTAACTGCGACATACTTCGCATTGGGAACAAGTCCGCTCTTGTAGCCCATATCACGCAGCTTCTTGCCAAGGCAAATCTTGGTTGCGAGGTCTACCATCGGCACGCCCGTCACCTTGCTGATATAAGGCACAGTACGGGAAGAACGCGGGTTCACCTCGATTACATACACTTCGTGATTGTATACGACATACTGGATATTTACAAGACCGATTACGTGAAGTGCCTTTGCAAGCTTTTCGGTGTAATCTATAATGACTTTCTTAATATGAGCCGAGAGGTTCTGGCTGGGGTAGATAGAGATACTGTCGCCGCTGTGAATACCCGCTCTCTCTACGTGCTCCATAATGCCGGGGATTACGAAGTCCTCGCCGTCGCAGATAGCGTCAACCTCAACCTCCGTACCCATCATATACTTGTCGATAAGAACGGGGTTTTCGAGTTTCTGGGCGGTGATAATCTTCATATACTCGGAAACATCGGAGTCATTGTGTGCGATAATCATATTCTGACCGCCAAGCACGTAACTCGGACGGAGCAGTACGGGATAACCGAGTTTTCCCGCGGCAGCGAGTGCTTCTTCCTCGGTGAATACGGTCATACCCTCGGGACGAGGAATTCCGCAGCGTTCGAGCAGTTCGTCAAACAGCTCTCTGTCCTCTGCCGCGTCAATATCCTCAGCCTGTGTGCCGAGAATACGCACTCCGAGTTCCTGCAGATGCTTTGTCAGCTTAATCGCGGTCTGTCCGCCGAACTGGACAACGCAGCCGTAGGGCTTTTCGGTTGCGATAAGTGCTTCAACGTCCTCACGGGTGAGCGGGTCGAAGTACAGACGCGTTCCCGTGTCGAAGTCGGTGGATACGGTTTCGGGGTTGTTGTTGCAGATGATGGCTTCGCAGCCCTCCTCTTTCAGCGTCCACACGCAATGAACGGAGCAGTAGTCGAACTCGATACCCTGTCCGATACGGATAGGGCCTGAACCGAATACGATAACACGCTTTTTGTCGGTGGGGTGCGAATTGATAAATTCTTCCGCTTCGTTCTCGCGGTCGAATGTGTTGTAGAAGTAGGGAGTATCAGCCGAGAACTCCGCAGCACAGGTGTCAACCATCTTATACACCGCAAGGCGGCGGTCAAAGCCCTTGTCTGCGATTTTCTGTCCCGACAGGCGTTCAATCGTGCTGTCGAGGTAGCAATACTTCTTGGCGAGGTCGTACTTTTCTTGGGTAAGTTCGCCCTCTGCAAGCCACTTTTCAAGGTCTGCGAGGTTTTTCAGCTTGCAGATGAACCAGTTGTCAATCTTAGTGATTTCGTGGATTTCTTCAACGGAAATGCCACGCTTGAGAGCCTCGAATACGCAGAACGAGCGGTCAACGTCCACATCGTGGAGCTTTTTGCGGACTTCCTCGTCCGTGAGAAGTGTGAAATCACGCTTGGTGAGCGTATCCATACCCAACTCAATCGAACGGACAGCCTTTATCATACCCGCCTCGAACGAGGGGGCAATCGCCATAATCTCGCCTGTCGCTTTCATCTGCGTACCGAGCGTTTTCTTCGCGTAAACAAACTTATCGAACGGCCACTTCGGGAATTTTACCACAAGATAATCCAGTGCAGGCTCAAAGCAAGCGTAAGTCTTGCCCGTTACCTGATTTATAATCTCGTCAAGGGTATAGCCGACTGCAATTCTTGCCGCAACCTTGGCAATCGGATAGCCGGTAGCCTTAGAAGCGAGTGCGGACGAACGGGAAACACGGGGGTTTACCTCGATAACCGCATACTCAAAACTGTCGGGCTTGAGTGCGAACTGGCAGTTGCAGCCACCCTCCACCTTGAGTTCCTGAATAATGTCGAGGGCTGCGGTACGGAGCATCTGGTACTCCTTGTCCGCGAGAGTAACAGTCGGAGCGACAACGATTGAATCGCCTGTGTGAACGCCTACGGGGTCGAAGTTCTCCATCGAGCAGACGGTGATTACATTGCCCTTGCTGTCACGCATTACCTCAAACTCGACTTCCTTCCAGCCCGAAATGCACTTCTCAACAAGAATCTGCGTAATCGGCGAAAGGCGAAGTCCGTTGGTGGCAATTTCGTGGAGTTCTTCGCGGGTTTCGGCGATACCGCCGCCTGTGCCGCCCAGAGTAAACGCGGGACGGACGATTACGGGATAGCCGATTTCCTCCGCGAATGCCATAGCGTCGTCAAGATTTTCCACAACCTTGGAGGGGATACACGGCTGACCGATTTTCTCCATCGTGTCCTTGAACGCCTGTCTGTCCTCTGCCTTGTGAATGGTTTCGGGGTTAGAGCCGAGCAGCTTTACATTATGCTCCGCAAGGAAGCCGCTCTCCGCAAGCTGCATGGAGAGCGTCAAAGCGGTCTGACCGCCAAGGTTGGAAACAACCGAGTCGGGCTTTTCAATCTCGATTACACGCTTTACAACGTCAAGGGTAAGCGGCTCAATGTAAATCTTGTCCGCCATGTGCTTGTCGGTCATAATGGTGGCGGGGTTGGAGTTGATGAGCACAACCTCCAGACCCTCTTGTTTCAAGGCACGGCAAGCCTGAGTTCCTGCATAGTCAAACTCCGCCGCCTGACCGATTACGATAGGGCCGGAGCCTATTACGAGTACCTTCTTTATATCTGATCTTAAAGGCATAATTATCTCCCTTTATCAATAAAGTCTCTTATCTTCTGTTTTCCTGCATAAGTGCGATGAATTCCTCGAACAAGTACGAGGTATCCTTCGGGCCGCCGCACGCTTCGGGGTGGAACTGCACGGTAAATGCGGGTGCATTCTTGTAGCGTACGCCCTCGCAAGTGCCGTCATTGCCGTTGACGTGCGAAACCTCGCCTGCGTCTGCGGGCAGGCTGTCGCCGATTACCGCATAGCCGTGGTTCTGGGACGTGATGAACGTCTTGTCCGCACGAATATCGCGTACAGGCTGGTTGCCGCCGCGGTGACCGTACTTGAGTTTCTCCGTCTTTGCACCGTTCGCCAATGCAAGCAGCTGATGTCCGAGGCAAATTCCGAATGTTGGAATCTGTGCGGGGATAAGCTCTTT
>JBJESA010000184.1:0-9885 GCA_051882535.1 Oscillospiraceae bacterium | reverse complement strand
GTTTCCCAATAAACGTGCGTATCATTTCCTCGTATCATCTCAATCAATCCACGGCATACCTCAGACAGATTTGTGCTGCCTATACGCCCCTCGAAACGGGTAATTGCCGCTTCGTAGTTACCGGTACGCATATCGGCTATTGTTATCTCAATTTCCTCATTAAAGTAGCTTGAGAAGTTGTCTTTATGCCGTTCAAGGATTGTAATGACATCGTGCGTCATCTGTGTTTCCTGAGATATAGCGTACACGAATCGAGGCAAATCAAACTCGATTTGTCTCCGCTTTTCCTTTATGCAGTTATCTACCTGCTGCTTCTCTCTAAAATACATCATTACTGACAGCACAACCATCAGAATGCCCAATATCGGGAAAATAAAGAACAGCGGAACGGACAGCAGCATAATACCTGCGGACTTTACTAATGCTCTCGCCGTAAAAAGTTCCGGTGTCATAGCGATATTGGCGATTTTAAGACTGTCTGCAAGCTCCTTCTTTTTGTATTGATTAAGATGTATGAATTTGGAAACGAACAGAGAAATGTCGTTGTAAGTGTTTTTAAAGCTTACTGCAGTCGGTCTATTTCTTGCAGCAACCGCCTTAATTGCTTTTGTAGTTTTTCTGGACGGCACTTTTAAGAGTATCAAACTGAAGCAATATATTCCCGCACCGAATATAAGGCTTATCGTAAGAACAGCTGCGTATAAAGCGATATCGTATATACTTATCATAAAGTCACCTCTTATATTGGATTGGCTGCGTGTACTTATACGCAAGTGCAACTGTTACTATCGTAACAACACCGACAATGCAATTTAAAATCTGTCCAACAAGCGTGTTAATCAGAACTGCGAACCAGTCCTTGTTAAGTAGATACAATATCGGATAGTTCAACAGCAGAATAAATACCATCATAATATGCTCTCGTCTCGGACTTATAAGCATATTCCTCAGCTCCGCATTCACAATGCGAATATCAGATAGCCTTGCAGTTATTGGCTGCAATGTCTTTTTCAGAGTTATGTTGTCCTGACACTCAATCAGGCTGTCGCACCATTCGTGGAATACTTCATTGTTTATTTCACTCTTTAGCTGCTCGATAGCCAACTTAACGTTTGAGTTAATCAGCTTTGTTTGCGTCAGGAATTTGCGAAATGGCTGCTGCACCGGCGGGTTTATATAATCAATGGACTGTTCCACCGCAAAGATTATGTCATCATTTGAAACATAGTTTGTAGTGATGATAGATAATGCGGTCTCAAGCTCAGTAGATATTCGGCGATTGTAATTTGTCAACAGAATATTGACGTATGCATAGGGGAGGATAATGCAAATTCCGCAAGCCAAAGGAATAATCAGCAGATTCTGGAGCAAGGCTGCAAGCAGAAATCCTGCACAAATACCGATTACTGAAAAAGAAATCATTATCGAGAATTTATTCTCCGAATGAGTAGCAGTAAGTGCATTACGAATATTAGCCAATGCAACCTGTAGCTTGTTCTGCTTAATCCGCCCTTGAGCTTTTGCAACCTTATACTTCAGACTTCTTTCCCTTGAGAGCAGAGCCATTATATCGTTGGTTACGACCTCAGGTGTTATGCCAAGCAGGATTACTATTCCCGCTGCCATTAAAAGCGAGCCAACAAGATATATTATCTTATCCATTACCGCACCTCCGTAAATTTTCTGAGTTTATCGTAAGGTATTCCGTTCTCGTGCAGACGTCTGCTGAGGTTTTCGCTTATCGGCGACACCCGGACAAACCTACCGTCTATCTCCACGCCGTGTTCTGTCTGGGTTTCGGACAGAACTTCGTACTTCCACAGTGTCCTTGTCGTATAATTGCCCTTTCCATCGCTTTCGCATTCCGCAATCTCCATAAGGTGACGTTTGCCATCATCGAGTTTCTTGAGGAATATGCCGATTGGGAATGCTTCTGTAACCAGAGAAATAATGATATTATACGGAACAGAAGAATACTTTTGCAGACACAATGTTGCAAGTCGAGAATATATTCCCTGTACGTTGGAAGCGTGAGTTGTTGTAAGAACGGTGTGTCCTGTTCGTGCCGCTTCCTGAGCTTCCCACGCTTCTTCGTTCTTCATTTCGGCTACACAAATAGAATCAGGGTCCATTGTAAGGGAGGCAGTAAGCAGCTTCTACATTGTAACCGATTTGCTTTCATCGTCACTGTCGTGTGTAACAAGATGTACGACATTATTAACCACTTCTCCATTTTCGTTACGCTGCACAAGGTCAAATTCACGCACAGATTTCTCGATAGTGATTAGTCGCCGGTCGTGTGGGAAATGCGACATAATGTCCGCCATAAACGTAGTCTTGCCCGAGCCTGTGCCGCCTGCATACACCTGAGATATTCCGTGTATGTACGTTTCAAGCAGAAAGTCGTACATTTCCTCCTCGCACATCTGATATTCAATGAATTGTTCTCTGGAAATCTTGCTTGCGTTTACAATACGAATGGAGGCAACAACACCAATATCTTCGCCAACAACAATAGTGTGTACGGCGGTGATACGAATGTTCTTGCCAAGATATCCGGTTACAATAGGTCGGCTTGCATCGAATACGAGCTTGTTGTTGTGCAGCAGACGGCGGATAACATCAATAGCGTGCTGCGGAGATGTGAAATGCTCCTTAAGCTTGTACGTTCTTCCTTTGGACGGGATAATCTGTATATCGTCCCAAGCATTGATGTTAATCTCCTCGATGTCCTTACGCGAAAGGTAGGGGGTAAGAAATGAATATTCCGCCATTTCAACATACAGACGTTCGGCAGCTTCAGCAAGTGTGACGTTCGGAATGTAGTAATTGTTGTCCTTCATAAACTGTTTTATCAGCTGCTTCATAATGTCGCGTTTATCTGCCGCATACAGTTCGTTGGAGTATTTCTGCGACATATAGATTTGTACTTCCTTAAGCAGCTGCTCGAAGTTTATCATCTGACGTGCAACTTCTTTTACATTTCCGGAGTCGGCAACGTTAATCTCTCCCTTTTTTCTTTTTTTGCTTTTGGTTTCGGGGGATACATTGCTGTTTTCGCCATCGTTAATTCCTTTTTCAGTAGTTATTGGCAGCTCTTCTTTGTTTTTGCCGGATTTGAAAAAAGCCATATTAATAATCCTCCTTCATCAATAAGTCGGCAATAGAATTAATGGTGCGGTTGTAGTTACCGTCATCAGTGCCTTTTGCTAATAACACACCCTGATTTAAGTATTCAGCCACCTTTGAGCTGTATGGGATTTTTCCCGATATTCTGCCTAGTGCATTTGTCATTGCTGCTTCGTCCTGTTTAAAGCGGCTGTCTAATGCCAACAGTCTGATAGTATTTCGCAGAGAGTATTGTTCCGATTGCAAAATCGGCTCCTGAGAACCATCAAAGACAAGCCCATTAAGGTCGCAGGTGAGCAATTCAATTTTCTCGTCGGCATTAATTATCGCTTTCGCGGTAAGTACATCTCGCGACACGTCTGATGTACAGTCAATGATGATGTAGTTCGCCAGTCTGCGAAGCTGTACATACAAATCGTCGATACGGTTATGTGATACCAAAGCGTATGTGTTAGCGTTTTCACGGATGTTGTACGACAGAACGCCAATTCTGTCGGTTGCCATATAGATATTCTTGTAGATAGCATCCTCGCTGAAATCAACCACCGATAAAGTTCTTCCGATTGAACCTGTGAATTTACTCTCAAAAGGTGCGATTATCGGCAGAAGCGGCTTCGTAGCATCGTTCCCGACGATTATAATATTTGCGTACTTGTCCTTCGCACCAATTGCTCTTGCAAGAGAGATTGATGTTGTGGTCTTATAGCTGCCTGAATTGCCGTAAATGGCAATCATTTTATGCTGTTCCATTTACTCCTCGACCTCGCTTTCATTAATATCGGACTCATTAGGTGTATCGGGGTTTTCTTCGTTTTCTCCCGAAAGAAGGTCAAGCTGAGCTTTAAGGCATTTCTGCTTGTATTCCTCGTCGCCTCTTGTGACGAAAACAGCGTGTAGCGATGTGTTTTCGCATTCTGCGAGCTTCAGAGCCTGTGCTCTGTCCTGCAGAACAAGCGTTACGGTAGCGTATAAAGACTGCTCCTCATCATCTTTTTCAGCATTAACTTCCCCGTCCTTGTAAACATCGTCCGAGCCGCTGTCCGTGGTAGTTGCAAGCACTTCTACATACTGCAATTCTTCGTAGATTTGCGATACATCATCTTCGTCAACCGACACAATCTGAATAATATCGCCCTGTCTGAGCTTGCCCGAAAGTCCGTTGGCAAGTGACTTAATGGTCACGGACATAGCGGTTTCATTCGGCTTCAGCTGACGGAGCAGATTATCTGAGTTGTCGATTTCTGCTGAAAGCTTTGCATTTGTGAATGTATCCCCCTTGAACATTGCGGCAACGGTGTATTTGCCGATGATTTCTTGCGGATTATTCTGCATATCAGTCGGCAAATTGAGTGTGCCGACCTCTACCGCTTCCAACATTGCACCCGTAATCTGTGCACCTTGAGGTACATCTTGCTTAAGCCTGATTATTGTGGTTTTGCTTGCGAGTATCTTATTAAACAGCGGAGAAATGCCGAAACACAGTCCGATTGCCGCTACAATCAGGATAATTCCGATTAAAGTACGATTTTTTAACATTTTAAGATTACCTCCATTAATATGACTGCCATACTTGCAATACAAATAAATGGTGCAAGCGGCAGTGATTTATGTTTTTTAATTTTGCCTACAACTACAGCACCGGACAAAGCCAAAATTAATGCGATATATTCGGGGATTGTACCAAGCACAAACCCGAAAGCCGCACAGAGTTTGACATCTCCCATTCCGAAGCCGTTTGTATATATGTTTACAATCAGCATCGGAACAAATACTGCAATTAGCCCAAGCACTCGCTCCGTAAACGGTATGTCCGTTAAAAAGGGAGATGCCATAATAACAACCATCGGAGTAACGTTCAGTATCTTCCGACACCGTATATCCCTTACCGAAATACCGAAAAGATAGGCTGCAAGTGCTGTGAATATACTTAGTTCGTATCCCATCTTGATTTGTAAACATAGTTATAGTGCTTTTGGGATTTGAAAAAACGAACCATATTTGCAACTTGCCCGATAACTGACGTGCGTGTTACCGTATCCCTTTTGGTCATCATAAAACTGCCTGCCGCCCCGATTATCAGCGTGACTACCAGTGCGAGGAATTCCCCTGTAATTAGCAGCAACAACGCCCCAACCGCTGCAAAACTTATACAGCCTATCACGCAATGTATAAGTTCTGTTCTCCCAAAGCCTGCAAAATATTCCTGTTCCACATTTAAGCCATACGGTATATACAGCTTATCATTGTCCATTCTTTAATACCCCTTTCCGAGATAATAAATCAACAGCTCTTTCAGCGGGAATATGAGCTGAGTTATTATCAGTATAACTATTGAGTTGCGAATACGCTTTTTGTATCGTGCGGATTCTTCCTCTTCGTGTGTGAGCCGCACTGCACAGAATATAATCCGCATCACAATGCCTGCCGAAAGTATGGATTGCATACATATACTTAGGGTGTTTATTGTATCCATAACCCTTCACCTACTTTGTAAAGATGTTTTTCGCCATTGCACTAATGTGGACGGTCTGCGATACATTGTTCATCATATGTCCGTCACCGCCGGTCGGGACGAGGAATTCACGCAGTATCTTCGGCATTGATATTGCCGCTATCATACAGGCAATTCCCCAGAAAATGTTGGACGGAGTAATATTAGTAACTCCTATCATCAGTGACAATCCTATTTTGCACAGCATAATCTGCACAATTGTTGTAACGAATGCCTTAACAAACTGATTTATGTACGCACGAAATACGCCTTTATCGTTGTCGAGCAATCCCACGCAGGCTAACGGTACTCCGACTTGCATTACCATCATTTCTATGCCCCTAGCCATAAAGCTGAAGTAGAGTATTATCCAGATGATTACAAATATCAGACCTGCAATCGCCGGAACAATACCTTGAGATGTAATTGCAGTCACCCATACATTCCAATCAAGCGATTTATCTCCGATTTTTGCAAGTATGCTTTCTGTGATTTCTCGGCAAATATCTACAAACAGTCCGTAAATCCACTGGAAAACCAAGGCTGTGCCTATCGCTCGCACGAAATTGGTGAGCAGCAGAAATGGGTCTGCGTCTGGGTCGCCGTCTGTCCAGAGGACATAAACATCGAATGCTTTTTTGAGGAATTTGAGTATTATAAGCGATATACCAATTCCATAAGTTATAGGCATTATCAAGCTGAAGAACTCAACACCGGTAATAGTGGTCAGATATTTTCCGCAGTCGAACACGGTCGTGTACAACTCGTCCAACATCATATTATTAATGAACAAGGATACTACTCCCGCCAGTATGGCGGCTATCAATGCAATTATAACAAATGTCATATCTTCTCCTTTGCCCAAAAAGGAGGTGCGCCACGCACTGACGCACCTCCAAAGTCAAAATGGATTACCGGTTAAGAGAAAACATCACTGCACCGGCTGCCCCAAACAGGTCGTTAACCTCGGTGTTTACCCTCGGCATAATTACGTTGTTAAACAAGGCAACCAAGCCAGCCATAAGCAGACCGCCGATTACAACGGCAATGATAATCTTGATGGCGGTGTCAACGTAGCCCTCACCGGTGGTATCATCAAGCACTTTAGCCTTAAGACTAAGTGCCTTCTCTCTTGCAGCTTCGCGAGCCGCGATTGCCTTAAAAATAAGCTTTCTTTTAATTGCTTTCATAGTAAATGTCCTCCTTAAATTAAAAACCGTAATCACACTGGTCATCTTCAGCCTGATTGGGGTCAGCGTTCTGCTGCCCCTGCTGGTAGTCGTTGCTGCGGGTCTGTGCTCCCTGCTGCAATTCGTTCAGCTTCTGCTGATATGCATTTAAAACCACATCGTTAATCTCGGCACGAAGCTCTCCATTGAGCGGGAAAGCAGTATCGTAATACGCTGTGTTACCATCCTTGTCAATACCTTTCAGCGAGGGCATTGACACAAATACTCCTCTCGGACCGTTCATAACGCTGAGGTTGCGGATAACAAACGCGTCATCGAGCGTAATGCTCGCATTTGCAAGTTTGTTGCCCTTGTTCATAATCTGTACGCCCTTGGGTTCACAAGTTACTTTCATAAAAAACCTCCGTAAAATCATTTTAATTAAGTAGTTTGCGGTTTGTTATGTACTCTACGGAGGTATCCCCGAAGTATAGCTTTGCATAATCTTCTCCTCCTTACTGGTAGTAGCCAACAAGCGTTGAAATAATTGCTGAAGCCAGAACAGCAACAATAACACTTACGGCTGCAACGACAATACGCTGCTTCCACTTCTTCTGGTCCATTTCATCGGCTGCAGCGTGCCGTATTGAAAAAAAGATTATGCATACGACACCGGCAATCGGTGCGATTATCAGCAAAGCATTGGAAGCGTCATTAAGCAGCTTCATTGTGCCTGTGACTGCCACAGACCCCGACAATCCGCCACCGCCACTTGTTGCCGCTTCAGCGTATGCACTCAAGTTGAGTCCTGCTGCCAATATAGCCGTTGTCATTGCTGTGACTATTTTTCTTAGCTTATTCATAGTATTCCCCCCCTTCTAAAGCCTGTTTGTTTATATAAGGATGGTTGCTCAGGATATACAGGCTGCTCCGATTCCGGCACTGCCCGTAGTATTTTTTCCCAAGGTTTCCATAGCTTTTGTTGTGTTGCCATACCGCCACGCTCTCTGCGGGAATTTTCGTCAAGTTCAATAAGCTTTGCGTTATGCTGCTTACTACCCAAACCGAGCATTGTGTTAAATCTCCACTCGGAAATATCCGGAGAACGCATAACTGCGGGAGGGTATGCTGACATCACGAGCTGATAAGGTCGTTTTATCTTCATTATTTCATCGGAATTCAGAAGATTTCTCTCGCACAGCTGTATGTTGGTTGTACTTGATGGTGCGGCGTATTTCTGAGTAGTGCCGCCCAACGAGTAACTTGATGTTGTGTATTTGCCCAAGCTTTTTGAAATCTGCTCATTGGTATCATTGTCTTGAGAGTGCAGATAAATCCAGTAATGGCAGTTGCCCTCAATTATCTTTGCGACATCTTGTCCGTATTTATCAATCAGTTGATTGAAGTCCTGCAGAAACAAGTTCCAACGTATTCCATAGCCGCCGGCGACAGTCATTTTAATCTGGAAATCGTTTATCGCGGCGAAGTTGCCGAATTCATCGAGTATAAAATTCACTCGGTAGGGAAGCCGGTTCCCTCGTGTTTTGGCGTAAGTTACAAGCTGTTCGTACTGCTGAGATACAAGCAGCGTTACAATAGGATAATACGTTGCTTTCTGGTCGGGCAGGATAAAGAACAATGCCTGCTTTGGTTTTTTCCCGACATCGTCAAGAGAAAATTCGCTCTCCCTTGTCATTGAATACATATCGTTAGTAACGAACAACCGAAGCGTGGTAAGTGCTGATGTGTAGAACGATCCGCCCATTCGGTCAGGTGCGATTTTCGCAATCGCCATAAGGCTCTTTGCGGGGTGACTGTCTGGCAGCTTTCTCATATACTCATCAATCGGCATTACTTTGTTTACGGTCTTGCACATATTAGCGATAAATCCGTAGACGTTCGTAAGGTTCTGATATTCAGGATGTTCTTTATTGTCGTAAACCACACACATAACAGCCGCGGCGATTACTGCCATCTCACCGTTAGTCCATATAGGCTCAGAGTGGTCGTTCTTCTCAACAAGGAACGTTACAAAATCCCAAGTGTATGTTTGAGCGTCATCGATACGCCCCTCATTAACTGCATTGATTATCATCTGCAGTGGGTTGTATCTGTCGGACTTCTTCGGGGCGTTAAAGTCGATAACCCGCACGGTATAACCGAGTGTTTCGAGCATATTGTGCGTGTAGTGGTACAGTTCGCCTTTAGGGTCGTTTACTACTATTCCTTCTCCCGTTAAAGCCAGTACGCAGATTGATTGGAGTACCAAACAGCGTGATTTACCGCAGCGTGTCGCACCGATAGTCAATGTGTGTACATCATCGGTGATACAAGCAAGACGTTCCGTAAGTGCCGACTTCGATTTCTCGATAACAATACCGCCGTTCTCACAGAGGATTTCGTCAATAGTTTCGTTTACGGTATATTGTTCGCCCTTTTCTATGGCTGCATATCGCTGCTTTCCGAGTGTGGTAAGCTTTGCAATAAGCTGATTGTCCGGAGATATTTCAATGCTTTGGAAGTAGCGTTTCTTTTCCTTTTCGCTCATAAACCAAGCCGTGCCGTGCTGCCCTTGTCCATACGGCACCGGAACGGATATCTCATCTGTGACTTTGTATGTATCAGCCTGATATGTCCGATTTGCCAGAACGTAATACAATATGGACAGCATCAGAACAAAGCACTCTAACAGCAGAAATAGCTTAAGCTGATTTTCGTTTGAAAAAATGCTTCCGAGTACAGCTGGAATGTTTGCAAGCGATACCGTAATTGTGCCGTATGTTATTGAATCGTGGAGCATCTGGGACAATGCCATCGCTGCCATTGTTCCCATTATGAAAATGAAAATGGCAATTGGTATTCGATAGTAATTCTTCTTCACTCCAATCCTCCCTTGTTAAAGCTCCATTCCGTCATCGGCAGCTAAATCTTCGTCCTCAAGGTCGTTGTGGCGTTCAATTTCTCCCGACAAAGCCGTAGCCCTGCTGTGGACGTCTTCGCTTTCGCCATTCACAAGTCCTGCCCTTGTGAGTTTGGATTCTATCTCAGATAGGCTCTTGGGGAGCTTATCAAGAACATTTGAAAAGGTTGGCTCCT
>JBJESA010000183.1:0-10014 GCA_051882535.1 Oscillospiraceae bacterium | reverse complement strand
TCTGTATATTTTGTACAAAAACCGTCCTCAAAATTTTGTAGGGGAGGGTTCAAGTACATTTTCGTGTAAAAAATATCTGTTGACTGTGATTCTTGATTTTGAAAAGATTTATGCCCACAAGCGGCTCAAAAAAGCCATTTGTGGGCATAATATCTTTTTGGTCACATTATCTTGGTTGGGGCGGAAGGATTTGAAGGCAAAAAATTAACAATTTTTTGACAAATTATTGGTAAAAGTGTATAATGTTTTAAGGGTGATAAAAATGCCTAATAAGTATACTGATGAAATAAATGGCATTATCAAACGTACTAAAGAAATACGAAAACTGAAAAATCTGACAGTAAGTGAGTGGTTTTCAATTTTTCTTTCAGATTACTGTCAAAATCTTAAAGCATCTACATTTGTAAGTTATCAGCAAGCGGTAAAAAACCACATAAACGATATTCTTGGTGAGGTTTTGCTTGACGATATCAGCAGTGAAATTATTCAGTTTTTCATCAAAGTCATTACAAATGGCGATGAAGAGCGACAGCCACTTTCTCCTAAAACGGTAAAAAATGTATATGGCATCCTGCACAAGGGCATTTCATACGCATATAGATTAGGGTATATGAAATCTGATATCAATGAGATGATGATTGTACTTCCCAAAAATCGCCAATCAAATATCAAACCCTTAACTAACGATGAAATTTCAGCACTCCTAAATGAAATATCAAATACCCAGTATGAAAGTATAATTATAACTGCTTTATTTACGGGGATGAGGGAGTCTGAACTCTTAGGATTGTTCTGGTCTGATATTGATTTTCAGGGAGGAAAAATAACAATTTCACGTCAGTTGACAAGAGATAAGTTAACAAATCAATATGCATTGACATCATTAAAAAATGATAAACCACGAACAATCAACCCTGCTCCGTTTATTATGAAAATGTTGCAAAATAAATTTAGAGGTGACAGAAATGATTTTGTTTTTATTAATGAATTTGGAGAACACTTCAGTCATAATGCCGTTTACCGCTATCTGAAAAAGGCAGCCGCCAAAGCTTTTGGACGTTTTGATGTACGATTCCACGATTTGCGGCATACATATGCAGTTCTATCCCTACAAGCGGGTGATGATTATAAAACTCTGCAAGAAAATATGGGACATTATTCTGCGGCTTTCACGCTTGATAGGTACGGTCACTGTACCGACACAATGAAGCGGGTTAGTTCGCAAAGAATGGAAAGATACTATAAGGATGTTCTTATGAACGAGACGACTGAAAAGCAAGAGCCTTTGAAGATTACAATATGATTTTAAAGCACCGCAATCACCTTGCGGTGTTTTTCTATATCATCAGGACACTGCGACAGGCAGGAGCATTTCCCCCGCTCATCGGTGCAAATCCGATTGTTCTGACCAGGGGATAAAGCTGACTTTAACGCTTTGAAACGAACCCCCGTCAAATCGGTAGGAAAGCGTGTGTGAGGTGACTTTTTTACATTTTGGCGATTTTCAAACGCTGCACAAAGAGCGATAGTAAAATCGCACGGTTTTTCCGTTTTCAAGAAAATATAACAACAAAGCCCAAGACTTGGTTAAACGCTCCTCGGAGCTTTAACAACACGGCAAGGGTAGCTCCCCAACGGGGCGGTTTGCCTCTTTCCCCGCCCCCGCCGTGATATATTAGAGAACAGAAAGAGGAAAATAATTGTGTGCTACATATAGCACGGAAAGAAGAGGTAAATTTTATGAAAACGAAGTACAGCGACAGTATTATCGAAAAAGCCCTTGAAAAGCTGAATATGTCCGAGCTTCTTGAACACGACGGTAATGTGCCTGTAAGAGCAACAAAGGACATCACGCTTGCACACATTGATGTGTACATTCCAAAAGGCACATTGTTTTTCATTACCCGTCTTGTATGGAATACTATGACAAAGGAGCCAAGGTACGAGTTGCGATTTGCGTTTCCCAACACCAATGGTGTTGATGATGCGAAAGGATGGACTGAATACTATTTGCCGTGCAAAATAAACACCAACACCTACGAGATTATAAGCTATGACGGTGTGTCTTTAACAGAGATGGTAGAAAGTGTTGATGACAGCGAGACTAAAGAAATGATGAAAGCTTTGTATTTCAAGCATTGTGAATTCGACGAGAACTGCTGGAAGTACGACAAAAAGAATTCAGATATATTAGATTCCTTAAAAATCATAATATTTTTTTCCCTGTCTGGCACATTTGTTTTGGGTTCAATAGCGATTTTAGAATCTTTGTTAATCGGGTATATTATATCGGCTATTTGGGGTGTAATTTCCATCGCCTCAATAATTGCGTTTGCAATCAGCAATGCTAGGAGTGATTACGAAAAATCAAGTGACGCCAAAATGCTGCGGACGGTGATGGCGGAACTTTGCAAAATGATTGCAGAAAAAGAGCAATGCCTTAATAATTTTTAAGTTGCAAGATTTTTTCTTTTCAGGCAGGCAATAAATTGTGCTACATATAGCACGGAAAGAGGAATTTTATGACAATTACAGATTTGGATTATCCAATTAACCTACTCGACGCGATAGACGTTGACGGCAGCAACTTATTTAGCCGCCCTTTTCCACCCGACCTTAACGGAACGTTGGAATATGTTCTCATCACGTTCCTGTCCGAGCGTTCGGCAGATATTATTCGGCAGCGTTTTAAGCAAGGAAAAACTCACACTGAAATCGGAAAGGAGTATCAACTCACTAACGAACGCATTCGGCAGATTGAGGAAAGAGCACTCAAAGAGCTTCGCCGCCCCCAAGCAATAAAGCTCCTGCAAAACGGCGTAAATGGTACGATGAAATCAGCCGTTGACAACGCGATTGAACAAGTTCGCTCAGACGAGCTGGCAAGAGCCGTTGAACATCTTGAGACTTTTTGCTCGAACAAAGAATTTGATGAAGATGATTTACCGCCACTTGCCGTTGCTTGGTCAAAAGACCTTAATATTCATTCCTTGTCTGTTCGCTGTTATAATGCTCTGAAACACGCAGGAATAAACACCCTCGGCGACCTTACAAAGCTCACGTCCAGACAGCTGAAACGTGTTCGTAATCTGGGAAAGAAATGCTACGATGAAGTTATAAATTTACTGGAAAGGTACGGACTTAAGCTATTGGACGAGGAAGAAACTCTTTGAGGACGATGAAACCGAAAACGAACGAGGTGAATCAATTGTATCGCAGGAAAGAAACTTTGGAATTAAAATTTGGAGAACGTCTTCGCACAGTTCGCAAAAATGCTGGGTGCAATCAAAAGGAGTTTTGTGCATTGCTTGAAATTCCGCAGTCAACCCTATCGGCATACGAAACAGACAGAATGCACCCAACTGTCTTTATTCTCGTTAAAATCGCAAAAAAATTTAACGTTTCGCTCGATTGGCTTTGCGGTATTGACAAGCAGCACATAAGCAAATTCTTGGATAACAAATCAATCGGTCTGCGAATAAGAGCACTACGCCTTGAACGTGGACTTACTCAAACCGATTTTGCGAATACGCTCGGAAAAGCTCTCCGAACTATTCAGAAATACGAAAAGGGTGATATTGAGATTACAATTTCAACTGTAAATGAAATTGCTCAGATTATGGGAGTGTCCACAGCATATTTTCTCTGCAATGATGACAATGCGGCAGAAAATCTTTCTCCGACAGAAGTTTCCATACCACGTGTTATCAAACTGACCGGAAAGGATTTTACGGCAGAAATACCGGCAGATGTTTCTCCCGAACTTATGACTGTTCTTCTTGACAAAATCGGCAAATAATAACGTGCTACATATAGCACAGAAAGAATTGAGGTACAAACAATGAACACTAACAAAGAAATAAACGCCAAAGACGTGGCAAAAACAACGAAAAGACACGATTCTCCGTTATTCTCCGCGGCTGAAATTATAGAAATCGTAATAAAATCGTTATTTATAGGCGGTGTAATGATTTTTATTGCCTGGTTTTTCTTTCAGATGGGAAAAGACGCGGCTGATACAACAAGGGAAATTACTTCTCAGTCCGCTGCTATCGAAGCGGTATATGAGGGCGAAGTTACTGACAAACGTATTGTAAACGCACGTTCTAATGTTTTCCGCACCCGCGACACAGAATATCGAATCTACATTACTGCCGGATATGAGTATGATGGAGAGCAGAAATTGGTCACAAAGTATTTCTGTGTGCCTGAAAGCACCTATCTGGCATACAACATCGGCGACCACTTTAATTCGCACGATTTCAAGCTTCAAGAAGAATGATAATTTCAAAGTAGAAAGGAGATAACGAATGGCGGCTAACAGCAATGAACTTAAACCAACAGGAAAAATCATCCAGACGCGACGTACTGAATTGGGATTAACCCGTGCACAGTTGGGCGAAAAAATCGGTAAATCTGAAAATTCGATTAAAAAGTATGAAACAGGGAATATTGACATTCCTTTTTCAGTTTTGAAAGAAATCTGCGTTGCACTTGATTTGGAGATTATTTTCTTACGAGGAACAAGAGATATAGTTGTTCGCAACAAAAGATGAATCAGAGACGCATTGTTCCAAGCAGTGCGTCCGATACGCAGCTCGGCGGGTCACCCCCTGAAAGCTGCTCCAACGGCATATTGCCGTAACGCAGAAGAGGTCGCTACTCTGGGCGGGGATACGCCTTCTTCCCCCGCCCTCTCTGCGTTTATAATCACAATAGAAGAAGGCAATTTAAGAAAGAAGGTATTTTTTATGAAATCAATCGCGTTTTACAACAACAAGGGCGGTGTAGGAAAAACCACATCAGTTATCAACATCGCGTATCAACTGGCTGCTGATAAGAAAGTGCTTGTGGTTGACCTCGATGGGCAAGCTAACTGCTCCCGCTTTTTTGTTAATGAACCCAAGGCGGGGCTGGAGATGGCTCTGACAGAGGAGGTGGTAACTCCCACAATAGCCCTCTCCCCTACTCGTTATCCGAACATTGATATTATCACAGCAACTCCGGCACTGAACGATATTGTTTCGATATTCTATGCACTACCGGCAGAAACACAACGCAAAAATGCCGAGAAAATCATCACCGCGACAGACAAGCCCTGGTGTAACAAGAAATACGACTACGTTCTCGTTGACCTCCCCCCTGCTCTCAACAAGATTACCGAAAGCATTATCAGCGTATGCGATTATGTTTTTGTACCGATTGAGTTGAGTACCTTTGCAATTCAGGGCATTCCGACCGTTACTAACATCATTGCGGATTGCGGGGCGAAGTTTGGCGGCTGTTTCGTCAACAAGTTTGACCGTGAAAATCCTGCTGATATTGCTCTGATGGAAATGCTGAAAGATTCTCTCGGAACAAAGGCACTCAACAGTTATATTCCTTTCAGCCGTGTAGTCAAAAATTCCATTAGTTTCAAGACGACTGCACCCGAATATATGGGATGGACTTACGCTGCTGAATGCTGTGCTAATCTCGCTAAGGAAATAATTGGTATATGCGGGTGATGTAAAAAATGAAATTTGACAAAGGTATGAAGAACTTCTTCTCCGATATAGGTAAAGTTCTTGCACACAGGATAAAACCGACCACCGAGCTTAACAGGCTGATAAACAGCGGAGACCCGAAGCCGCTTCGTGAATTTCTAAAAAGGAATATGGGCAATGCGGGTTTCTGCGGTAATGGATTAAATTTCTGGGGGTCTTTAAGTAGTGGGGTGGAAATCAAGTATAACTACCCATTAAATAATTTGGACGACCGTGTACTTACTATTTCGTGGTCACAACTCGCAACGCTTATGCGTGATGATGTTTTCCGCGAAAAATACGTCTTTAATAACCCGAAGGAGGATAAAACAGTGGCTAGAAAAATGCAATTTGACACAGCAATAACTAAGGATATGCAGTCGGCAGCGTCTGACAGTTTTGCTGATAATATCAAGATGATAGAGATTAACGAAATCGCACCTAGTGAGAACAACTTTTACGAGATATCGGATATCGAACTCCTCGCCAATGATATCGAGCGTGAAGGTCTGAAGCACAATCTTGTAGTATTCAGGGACTCTGATACGGGACTGTATAAAGTCAAGAGCGGTCACAGGCGTTTGGCAGCAATTAAGCTGCTTATAAACGAGAAACGCCGCAACAGTACAAAAGTCCCGTGTTTTGTTGATACAGAGAAATCCAATGCCGAGTCGCAGTTTGACTTGATAATGCTCAACGCAACACAACGCAAGTATTCTGACGCGGACATTCTGCACGAATATGAGGAGATTGAACGCACACTTAAGGAACTTGAAGCAGAGGGAAAGCCCCTCAAGGGCAGAATACGCGACAACATAGCGGCAGTTCTCAAGGTTTCCCCCGCTCAGGTCGGAAAGATTGAGAATATCAAGCACAATGCTATCCCAGAGGTCGAGAACGCTGTTAAAAACGGTAAAATGAGCATTTCCACCGCTAACGAGGTCGCTAAACTCCCAGAGGAAAAGCAGCAGGAGCTTGTCAAGGATAAACCGCAAATCTCGCACAAGGACGTCAAAGAACTCCAAAAGAAGGAAAATCCCAAGCAGAAAAGCCCTATTCCCACAAAAGCTGACTTTGATGAGGACGAAGATTGTGCTACATATAGCACAACTGACGACGATTATGAAGATGACGAGGACGAGGAAACTGGTGAAGATTTTGGCAAAGCTGAAAAGGAAAACACCGAAGCTCCTTATCCACGCAAAAGCGAACTTTTCCAACTTACATCAAGCGAAGCAGAGCTTTTGTCTGATTTTCTTGATGAGTGGGCTGAAGAAACTGACGATGTTTTCAGCATTTTGGAGAAGCTGAAAGAATTCCTCGGGAAAGTGTGATATATGTAGCACAATTCCAATCCGCTAATTAAACCACAATTTTGCAAAATCTGTGAATTATAAAACTTTTTTGAAAAGGGTATTGACAAATCAAGGAAAAAATGTTACACTTTAAAGCAATGAATTCGCTTTTTTTAGGGGTGTGAGAATTTAACAAATCACTCCCCCTCAATGCGGTTTATTCAAAACACTTTCACAAAGGAGTATCATTATGAAGAAGGCAATTTTATTTTCAGTTCTGACAACGTGTTTGGCATTCATTCTTGCGGGCTGCTCTGCAAAACCAACGATTGATTTTGAAGAGTGCGTAAAGGTTGAATTCTCAGGCTACAATGATGAGGGGTATGCATATATTTGTACGGACAACAACTATATGTTCTCTGTGCTCAGCGATATGAACACTATGTCGGCAGCAAATCTTATAAGCACATTCTCAATTGATAATATTGAGAACAACGGCGAACTCTCAAACGGTGATGAAATAACCCTTATAGTAAACACCGACTCCACAGCTCTTGACAAGGCAAAGGTTAAGGTGAAGAATACCGAGCTTCACTTCACCGTTGAGGGGTTAAAGGAGAAACCGGAAATCGATGTGTTCTCCGATGTGTCCGTTAAAGTGACAGGTTCTTCGCCGTACTGCACGGTATCCGTTGAATATAACGGCGACCAAGGTCTAAGCCCTCTTTTCTCCTTTTCAGTCGCTGCTTCTGACGGAACGGAAAAGAAATATTATGCAGACGGCGACAAGGTAACGGTTTCTCTTACAGAAACTGCACTGGAAACGCTTGAAAAGGACGCTTTGATTAAAGAAACTTTCAAAGAATACACTGTAACCGCTGAAAGCAAATACATATTTTCATCAAGCGACTTGTCCGATGACAGAGCTGAATACCTACGCACTGCTATAAATGAAACGGTAGAAGGAAAAATTCCCGAAATCATAAGTGGCTCAGACAGAACCTCCCAAGTGCGTATCATATCGGATTTATCGGGAATAAGCGTAGGAACTCTCGCAGCTTCGACCTGCAATGTTTCCTCAATAGAAAACCTTAATCTGAATTCCGTCTATGTAGGAACGACTCAAGAAGCAGTTGGTTTCAGCGACACAAAGGAAGTTCCTTACATCTACTTCTTCTACGATGCAGACGTTTCATATATGGTCAAGAGATTCTTTGAAACAATTGAAGATACTGTACACGGGCAGATAGTTGTTGCTATAAGTGAGCCTGTATTGTATCAGGACGGACAAATCATCTACCAAAAGATGAGCATAAATGCGGCAAAGGACTTTCAAACAGCATACAACAACAGAGCAAACGACACTTTTTCTCAATTGTTCTGAATTTGATATCGTATAAATAGCTAACAAGCCGATTGCTTACAAAGTAGTCGGCTTTATTCTTTTGTGCTACATATAGCACAAAAATTACAAGGAGGAAAACATTATGCCAATGGGTGATGAACTGGCAAGCGCTAGCTTAACATTAGTGCAAAAATCTCTTGAGATAGGTATCGAGCTGATAAGAATGCTTGCACCACTTGCCAAAAAACTTTTAGAAAAAGTAAATGACGTACAATCAACAGGAAAAGTGCCAATGGCAAAACTAATTGTTGAGGCGGCTAACGCAAAATGTATGGTACAAAGTAGCGACAATTTTTTGTCCAAGGACGCTGATACAATTGCCAACAAAGCAAAACAGTACGGAATACCGGTGTCTGTGGTAGGTGAAGGCGAAAAGGTAACAATAAGCTATCTCGACCGTGATAAGGCAATTGTAAATCAGATACTTCAGGAAACTATGCAAGAACGGCTGAAAACAGCTCCACAAGAGTTAAACCAATTCCAGTTAGAAGAAAACAATGCACAATCTATTAAAGAAAAATTCGCCAAAAACGGAGTGGACTGCTGCTTTGTAAAGGGTGCAGATGGCAAAACATTATGCCTGTATCAAGCCAAAGACGCCGAAAAAGCAGCAGCCATTAAGCAAGATTTCAAAGCAATGCGTAATGATATTGCAGAGCACTTTAAGGTCGAACCGTCTAAAACGGGATTGGGTACAATCACAGACTTGACGACAAATAAGTCCATTGACTTATCGGTATATGGCGGCAACATAAGGGGATATCAGGTTGTTAATCTGCTGCAAAAGGAATTTGGGTATTCAAAGGACAAGGCAATTCTGGCAGCAAACAAGTTATGCGATGATTTGAAACTTGACCCAAAGGAATTTTTGGCGCATACCGAGCAGCTTGATAATATTAAGCTGCTTAAAACCAACATCAGATATGCAAACGATGATATCCGTATAAATGATTGCACATACAATGCTATCCAGTTTAAAGATGGAGAACATCTGCATATTATGGTGGAGAACAATAATAAGACCGCCTATTTAACTCCTGCAACAATGACCCGCGATGAAATGCAGAAGCTGCTTGTTGCTGAACTGGGAATGTCTGAGGAAAAATCAGAAATTGCCTTGAACAAGACCGAGCAGATACATACACAGCTTACCAATCCTCAACGAGATGTTAAAATCGAAAAGACGCAGACAACACAAGCCGTTTCCATTGACAGAAATTCAGACAAGTCTTTTTCAGTTATGATAGGAACACAAAGGCATTCTTTCGACTTTAACGACAACGATGTAATTTCAAAAATGTGCAATACTCTTGGCATTAGTGCAGACAAGGCTCAGGACATCGTGACCAAAGCGAAAAAGCAAAATGCGTTTATGAATAACATAGATAAATCAGCAAAAGCCGCAAAGGACAAAGCCGCCAAACTCAACCTCAACAAAAACCTCAAAGAAGGGCTTGGAAAAGGAGTGCGGAAATGAGGAGAAAGAAACAAGACCCTTTAATGCTTGTTATATACGGTGCAATTGTCCTGTTTATTTTGTACTTCGCAGCAGGTCTCGGCACTGCAATGGATTTATCACTAAAAGAAGATGGCAGTCTTGATTTTACCCTATTGATGTCATCAGTCGAAACAACGCTGACCGACACCAAAACCGTTATGTCACATCTGACGGATACAAAATCCAAAGCGTTTGCCCTAACCTTTATCGCAGCATTTGCGCTCGGTATATACATTATGCTGAAAATGACCTCAAAAAAACGCTTGCACCGAAAAGGTGTGGAACACGGCT
>JBJESA010000182.1:0-10026 GCA_051882535.1 Oscillospiraceae bacterium | reverse complement strand
TCAATTGTATATAAAAAAGAAAATCTTGGTGATGTGTATCAAAAACTTTTCGGGGAGGCGATTGAAGAATACAATGCCAAACAGACACGAGCCGACCGGAAAATGAATATTTCCAAAATAATGTGTTCTCTGAAAGCAAAAGCCTTCAGAGAGGTTACCGTACAATTTCAGTGCAGCAACGACTCTGAAATTGACGTATACTTTGAGAGTGCTAAAAAGGTACTCGATACCTATTTGAAATCGTTTGAAGAACGAAATCCGTGTTTAAAGATTTTTAATGCGGAGATGTATTTGGAAAAAATGCCGCGTTTGCATATCGATTTTGTGCCTGTTTGTCATGGACATAAGCGTGGTTTATCTACAACTGTATCCTTTAGAGGTGCTCTTGCCGAGCAAGGGTTTTACTCTAAAGACTGTGTGGCGACCGAGCAGATAATATGGTCCAAGCGAGAGAAAACATACTTAGATAAGCTGTGGCTGCAGGAACGGAAGCGGTGCCGTACATCGAGTGCAAGTTAAAATTACTGAAAAGATATAGCCCTGTTGGAAACAGCAGGGCATATTTTTTAACAATGAAAAACTTAATACGAGAGGAGTGTTTACTATGATTAAAATTGCAGCGATATTGGTAAATCTGGTGCCTTACGTCTTAGCCGTAATCGTTAGCATCATTGGGGTACATAATCACAACAGAAAAAAGCGTGGGGATATCGATTGGATATTTCTTCCGTTGGTGTTAGTTGGTCCTTTTCCACTAGTAACAGAATCGTATTTAATTGTAGCAAGAGTAAACCATATACAGGAGAATATCTTGTCTTTATCAATATTGTTAATTGCATATCTGATGTTGGACGCTGCCCTATATATAGCAATGCAGCCATCGGAATATAACGAAAATTTTTATATAGCTTGGGTTCCGTCCGGTCTAGGCTTAATTATATCATCACTTAGGGTACTGGTATTCCTATTGTAATGTGTAGATGATTTCAAAGAAAACCCCTAAAACGATAATACCTACAATCAACAAAGCAAATGATATTTTTAAATAAAACCATAAATTTAATCGAATTGGGGTAATATCGGACTCTGTTTTTATAGATATTTGGTTTGATTTTGAAAAATAAAAGTCACCAAAGTTGACAACAGCCATATCATAATACCTTATCGTTAAATGATTTAGCTGCTCTTCTGTAAGGTTTAAAATTTCAACCCCAACGCTCTTACTACTTAAATTATTAAATTCGATTGCATCCACAGATACTGTTCCGTTTTGAAAGAAATATGCACAGCGTATTTTGTTGGCAGTGATAACGCTTGAATTTATTATCTTATCAGCAGCCTCTTGAGTAGTAAAATGCATAAGACCAACTTTTGAGATGGTTTCTTTTTGTCTTTTATTTAGTCTATGTGGAAGCAACATTACAAGCCCTATAAATATCAAAAACAAACCGGCACCAAATAAAGTGCCTGAAATTAGATTCATCACTAACACCTCCGTATTTAATTATACATTAGGTTAAGGCAAAAGTCAAATGTCTCGAAGCCATTATTAAGAAATCTCCCGCCGAACGGCTGGGAGTTTTTTTAATAATAGCTCCAAGGATAGAGCTATTTTAATTTCAAGTCCCGAATTAGGAGGAACACAAAATGAATGCGATATTCCAATTACTCAATCCATCGAATACGATAAGCGTTA
The DNA here is from genome assembly GCA_051882535.1 of Oscillospiraceae bacterium. GTDB lineage: Bacteria > Bacillota > Clostridia > Oscillospirales > Ruminococcaceae > CAG-115. Next base: position 8,330 of record JBJESA010000182.1, on the reverse strand, counting down.
ATCGTCCCCTTGCACACGCAATAGGACTTAACGAAGCTATTGTTTACGGTGCTCTTATCTCAAAGTACTACTGGTATTCCGAGCACAATATGCTCGATGACGGTTGGTTTTATTCGACCGTTCCTGACCTGCAGGAAAGCACAGCACTTACGGACAAGCAGCAGAAGCGTTGTATCGAAACACTTATTAAAATAGGACTCATTAACTCGGAACTGCGTGGAATGCCTGCAAGACGCAGCTTTTACATAGTCGACGATATTAACCTTATTCAGAGTCTCATCGACAAAGGAGAAGCGATTTTACGTCAGATAAAGCCATCTGCGACGGCTAGTTACGAGAAGAAACGTAAGCCCGCCTCTGAACAGAATCAGCTTGAGCCGAACGAAGATACAAAGAGAATGAACGATTTTCTCTCAGCAGCATTCGGGGTAAGTATGCCTAATTATAATCAAGACGAAAAGAATATAAATACGGAAAATCCGCACAACGAAGCCAATTCTCCCTGCTCCGCCAAAAGGGCGGAGCAAGCTCCGCAGAATGGTCGTAACCTGCTCCGCCAAAAGGGCGGAGCAAGCTCCGACAAAACAGCGGAACAACTCTTTATTAAAACTAAAGATAATAAACCTAAAGAAAAAAATCCTATCTATCCTATCTATCAATCTACTAGTGATACTACAGTCGAGCTGGAAGAAAATGTAAACAGAGAAATGATTGATGGGGTTGATACACAACTTAAGCGAGAAATGTATCTGCAAATACTGAAAGAAAATATTTCTTATCAGCAATTATGCGATGAAAATAAATCTGACAAAACCAGCATTGACGAAATGCTCTTGCTAATGCTTGAGGTAATCTGCTCCGGAAAGCCGACAATTCGTGCGAACGGTGAAGAACTGCCCCAGAAGCAGGTACGAAGCGTATATCTTAGTCTGAACTATGAGCATATCGACTATGTTCTAACTGCGCTGAAGAAGAATACAAGCGATGTGCGAAATATCCGTGCATATCTGATAACCGCCCTCTATAATGCACCCAGTACGATGGATAACTACTACCGGTCGCGGGTAAATCACGATATGTATGGAGGCAAAAGTAAATGAGAATTGGATTGTGGAGTGACTGTCATAATTTTCCCTCACTGCCAATTATGAAATTATCGGCATATCACAAGGCACTTGGTGACAATGTATCGCCGTACATACCGTTGGATAAATATGATATTGTCTATGCTTCAAAGGTCTTTAGTTTTACTCCGGATATTGATGCAGAGTATGAAGTATGTGCCGATGAGTTACGCAAGGGTGGAACAGGTTATTGTATTTCCGTCAATGATGACGGCAAAGAATGTTTTGATTCGTGCAAGAATATCTCGCTACCAGACGAAATTGAACATATTTACCCCGATTATAGCCTATATCCCCGCTTTAATTTTGCCGCTGGTTTTCTGACACGGGGGTGTCCCCGAAACTGCGGATTTTGTATTGTTGGTAAGAAAGAGGGCTGCCAATCGCAACAGGTCGCGGAACTGTCCGAATTTTGGCACGAGCAAAAAATGATAAAGATTCTTGACCCTAATATTCTTGCCTGCAAAAATCACGAGAAGCTGTTGCAAGACCTAGCCGAGAGTAAAGCACAAATCGATTTTACTCAAGGTTTGGATATTCGACTAATTAATCCGGACAATATTAAGCTGCTCAATAACATTAAGGCAAAGATTTTACACTTTGCTTGGGACGACCCTCATCACGACTTGACCGATAATTTTAAACGATTTGCAGAATTAACAAATATAAAGTCTGAAAGAAATCGGATTGTCTACGTCCTTACGAATTTCAACAGCACGTTGAGCGATGACCTGTACAGAGTATATACACTTCGTGACCTCGGCTTTTCTCCATACGTTATGATTTACCGGAAAGAAACTGCTCCACGCGAAATTCGTAGATTACAGCGTTGGTGCAATTGCCGATGGATTTTTCACAGTTGCTCAGATTTCAAAGATTATAAGGGATGATGGTGGGTAAATCACGATATGTATGGCAAGAAATAATGTCCTGCTCGTACTGATGAGCGTTCGGACAGAGCGACACGAAAACTTGTCAAAGCAGCACGAAGAATTGAAGCGTTGCATTTCTGAAAAAAATACGGATATAGCTTCAATTGCTTCGGCTGTTCACGATATTGAGAAACGAAGAAATAATATCAATACTACTCAGCAAGGACTGCTCGATACACTTAATGCCTTTATGTCAAAGTTGGCAAGAATTGCAGTCCAGAGTGACGTGCCTATAAGCATAATACTATTTCCATTTGAAAAAATTTTGTAAAACGCTTGACAAAATCCCCAAAATGTAGTACAATGTATTACAGGAGGAGATGATGTTATGGCTTTTTCAATCAGAATGACTGAACAAGAGAGAAGCATAGCCGAAAGCTATGCCCGTCTGCATTCGATGTCCTTGGGAGAAGCGTTTAAGCAAGCCTTGTTTGAAAAAATTGAGGAAGAGTATGATATCGCGGTTTTTGACGAAGCCTATGCTGAATATGTCAAGGAAGGCAAGAAGAGCAGACCTATTGATAAACTGTGGCAGGATTTGGATTTATGAAATATAGGGTTGAAACTACACCAAGATTTGAAAAAGAATTCCGCAAACTTGATAAATACACTATGAAGCTAATAAAACTGTGGATAGAAAAGAATCTTGTCAATTGCGAAGACCCTCGGTTACACGGCAAAGCATTGACTGCAAACAGGAGCGGTCAATGGCGATATCGTATCGGTGATTACAGATTGCTTTGCCATATTGATGATGGTGAGCTTGTAATACTGGCACTTTCGGTCGGACATAGACGTGAGGTCTATGGACAATAACCATATATTTCAGGTGCGACACCGTGTCGCACCTCATTTTTTTCTTTCGGAAAATAAAAAACTGCCCTCATTGCGAGTGCAGTAAATTTTTCCGAAAAAATAAATATATTTTTCCTAGTCTTATTGACATTTGGAAAAATATGTGCTATAATGTATTCGGGTATAAAACACCCGAACTCGTGTGTGTGTGTGTACACACGCACACGAGCGGTCAGACGAGAGCGCCAACTCCCGAAAGACTTTTTTGCGAGTGCCTACTATGTGTTCATTATAGCACATTTAGGATATATTTGTCAAGAGAGCTTTTGGGATTTTTGTCGCATTCGTCCTGAAAGCTCTTTCTCTTTTCCAGCACTGAGCTTGGTGGTTTTGCCATACAATTGAATTCCTCTGTTGCGAGAACAAGCTTTCTGCTGTAAGGACTTACGCGACGACCGCTGCTTAAAAGTGTAGCCGAGCGAGTATCCCGACGGGACGTCTGGGTAAACAGAGCAGTCACACCAGCCGCGTTCGCGGCAAGAAAGAACGGGTGGAGCAGTGTGCGACGCCGCTGTGGACAAACCATCAAAAGCAAAAGTGTAACAACTAGGAGGGCAACAATCGTTATAACTCACGGGGCGGCAACTGCCCTACAGGAGCTGCTCCGTGTTTTATATAAATCTAGATATAACAAAGAGATTACACTGCCCATAAGAGCCGCGTAATCTGTTTGCTATATGCTGGTCTGAGTGACAGGATTTGAACCTGCGGCCTCTACCACCCCAAGGTAGCGCGCTACCAATCTGCGCCACACCCAGATTTCCAACAGTTATTATTATATCACAAAGCCTTTCTTTTGTCAAGTACTTTTTTCAAAAAAATTCGGTGGTCTTGACTTTTGGCGGGCGATATGCTAAAATAATGGTAATTGATGTTATTCAGAGGGCGATGTTATGAATATTTACGGGCTTACCTTACAGCAGCTCCGGAACTACTTCTCCGGAATAAACGAAAACCCTGCTAAAGCGGGCATACTCTACGATGCGATATATAAGCAGGGCGTCAGAAATTTCGACTCGTTCCCGTTTGCGGAGCGGATTCTGTCGCAGCTGAACGCGGATTTCGACTTTGCACTTCCCCGTGTGGTGGAAAAACTCGAGGGCGAAACTTCTGCGAAACTGCTGCTCCAACTGGAGGACGGCGAGTTTGTCGAAACGGTACTGATGCGGCAGCTGTTCGGAAACTGCGTGTGCGTTTCCACACAAGTCGGCTGCAATATGGGCTGCGTCTTCTGCCAAAGCGGGCTGCTCAAAAAGCGGAGAAATCTCACCACCGCCGAAATCGTGGCTCAGGTACTCGCGATTTCCCGCGAGATGGACTGCAAAATCGATGGTGTGTCCGTGATGGGGATAGGCGAGCCGTTCGATAACTTTCCCTCCGTCTGCGATTTCTGCGAAATAATCACCGAGGACAAGGGACTTGCCGTTCCCAAGCGTCGGGTTACCGTTTCAACCTGCGGACTGGTACCAATGATTTACGAATACGCGAATTGTTCACGCCCGTGCAACCTCGCTATCAGCCTGCACGCTCCAAATGACGAGCTGCGAAGCCGTCTGATGCCCGTAAATCGAAAGTATCCCATCGCAGATGTTCTGAATGCAGCCCAGTTCTTCTCCGAAAAGACGCACCACCGCATTACCTTGGAATACGTGATGCTTGCGGGATTGAACGACTCCCCGGAGCACGCCCGGCAGCTTGCTGCGGCTATCGGTAAGCGGGATTTTTACGTGAATCTTATCCCTTACAACAGCACCGACAGCGGCTTCAGGCAGAGTTCGCCGGAGGCGATTTCGCTATTCTGTGCCACGCTCAAAGAGAACGGCATTGTCGCCACCAAACGCCGCGAGTTCGGAGCCGAGCTTAACGCCGCCTGCGGTCAGCTAAGAGCGGACTACGTTAAAAAAACCGAAAATTGAAAAAAGCTCTTGACAATTCGTATTCGGTGTGATATAATAGATAGGTAATATTTCAACAGACGTGCCGGTGTGTTGGAATTGGCAGACGAGGCGGACTCAAAATCCGTTGCCGGCAACGGCGTGTGGGTTCGACCCCCACCACCGGCACCAGTTTTACAAAATTAGCCCTCGGCTTTGCCGAGGGCTAATTTTGTAAAACGCAATTGCACTCGTCTGTGCCCTACGGTCTTGACAAGCACTTATTGCTGGCATTGTTTTTTCTATCAATGGGTTCCGCATGGTAGATTTTTGCTCGATAACGACAAAATCTTTTTGGTAACGTTTAGGCAGCGTGCCGCTGAAGCTTTTCACAGATGGGTTCGGAGGTTTTTATTTTTCGCTCGGAAACGAGAAGAAACATATAAACTCCTTCGCAGCGGTGCGGGGGAGTTTTTGGTAAATAATGGTCGGAAATTGTTGCTTGTGTGCTTCTCGTTTTTATATTGGAGGAGGCTATCTTCCCGCTTCAAACGGATATCGGATATAACAAACCATTGCTTTGTGAAAAAACCTCCGCTTTCATGCAACCAACCCCGCCTAAATGCGAGTAGATAGATATAGAGCTCTATTTCAACAGAAAGAGGTGTTACATATGGACGACAAAGAGATTGTTGATTTGTATTGGCAGCGAAATGAAGCCGCTATTGACGAAACCGCGGCAAAATACGGAAAATTCTGCCACTCTATCGCCTATAACATTCTCGGCAATAACGAGGACGCCGAAGAAAGCGTAAACGATACATATCTTGATGCGTGGAACAGTATTCCCCCGCACCGCCCGTCTGTTCTGTCGACATTTCTGGGAAAGATTACACGGCGTGTATCTATTGACAGATGGAGAAAACACAACGCACAAAAGCGTGGCGGCGGACAAATCGCGGTCGCTCTTGAGGAATTGGAAGAATGTATTTCGGGCGGACAGAGCGTTGAACAAGAGGCTGAAGCAAAACTGCTTGCCGATGTTATCAATTCATTCGTAAAATCTCTGTCCGTCACCGAACGAAGCGTATTTTTGTGCCGATATTGGTATATGGACTCCATCGAGTCGATAGCAAAGGAGTTTGGCTTCTCCCAAAGCAAGGTGAAGTCCATGCTTTACAGAACCCGCGAAAAACTCCGTGCAAAATTGGTTAAGGAGGGCTTACAATGAAATCAATCGATATTTTAGACGCAATAGGCAGCGTTGACAGCGAGTACGTAATAAGAGCAAAGGCGAAGAATACTTCCTGCAAGAAGCTGTGGATAGCAATAGGCTCCCTTGCGGCGTGTATGGCGTTGGTAGTTACTTTGCCTTTTGCACTTATCGCGTTTCGTGGGGCGAGCAGTCCGGCACCCGAAAACACGGATATGCTTGACGTTGGAATTGGTTCCGGTGAAGTGCTTATTTACTATGTTGACGGCGATAAACTCGGCAGCACAACCCGGCATTTGGATTTAGAACCCAAGGGAATATTTAATGCTTGGCGGGAAATGAACAGCATCGGCGACGAAGTAGAATTTGTGAAGTGTTTTATTGAAGACAACGGCGTAACAACCGAATCCGAGATAAACGGTGTGGGCGTTGTCACGCACCAAATCGGCGATTACTTCGTTTTCAACCTCACGATTTCCCAAAAAATTGAGAACTACTACGATACGACAGACCGCGAATTGCTGCTTGACTCTCTGGAGCAAACTATGACCGGATACCTCGGACTTGAGTTTGATGAGTTCAATTTGATATTAGTATAACGGAGGTGACGTGATGAAGAACAGTCGATTTTCAAGGATTTTCGTCCTGCTGACGTGCGTTATAACGGCGATTGTGCTGTCTGTTACCGCAAGTGCGGACATGGGGCCAAAGCCATCTGTCAACGTGGATTTTGAAAATCTCGGCGACGAGCTGTGCTATGCCACCCTGCTTTCACGCACGAGTACAGGTCCTGCCTCTGCGTGGACCGGAATCGAATCGGACGCAAGACACAACGGAAACGAAAATTACTCCTACGTACCCTACGGCTATGACGTATGGAAAGCCTTTGTGGAATACGAGGACTCGGACGGATTTTATTTTTTGCAGGAGGCGTGGCAGATAAACGAGACCAAAAAGCTTGCATGGACATATTATCCGCCGAACGAGTTCAAAATTCTGCTTTATTTCCCCGAAACCAAAACCTTTGCGTCAAGTGGCGTTTACGAGAGATACGCATTTGACACCTACTTCACGGTTAATATGGAAGGCGTAGACTTATCCGTTGACTACAATGAAGAACTCAGCACCAACGAACGGCTGGAAGCCTATAAGTCGTACAATTACGGTGTAGAAATCACGTCACTGGCGGTGCGAATTGTAATCACTATTCTGATTGAAATGGCAATAGCACTGATTTTCGGATACAGGGAGAAGAAGCAGCTTTTACTCCTTGCAGCGGTAAACAGTGTAACGCAGATTATCCTTAATATCCTGTTGAACGTTATCAACTACAATTCGGGTCAGTTAGCGTTTGTGGTATTCTATGTTCTGTTCGAGCTGATAGTGTTTGCCGGTGAAGCGATTGTGTATTATATACTGCTCAATAAGATTAGCGTTAAGCAAAAGCCCAAATGGCTTGCTGTAATTTACGCTTTGGCGGCAAATGTCGCTTCCTTTGTAGGCGGTATGCTGATAGCTCAGTGGCTGCCGGGTATATTCTGATACAAAAAATCACCCTATCAATAGGGTGATTCAGGCTGTCGATAAAGCCCCATCTGCGTCGTCAGCGGCACTACGGCAGGCACAAAGCCTAGCCGTAGTGCCGCTTCCTAGCATCTGGAGCTTTCTCGCCAGCCTGTTTTTTGACTTTTTCGACAAGCTGAAATCACCCTAGCGATAGGGTGATTTTTTGTTTATTACATCTCCAAAAACATCTTATGCAGTCTTAAATCCTCGGTAAGCTCGGGGTGGAACGCCAAGCCGAGCTGTTTTCCGTACCGCACGGCGGTGATTCTCCCGTCAGTAACGTTGAGGACTTCCACCTCGTCCGACAGCGTTTTCTCAATATACGGAGCACGGATAAACCGCATCGGATAAGACTTAACCTCGCCGATATCGCCGTCCGCGGAGAAGCTGCCAAGCTGCCGCCCATACGCGTTTCTGCACACGCGGACGGGAAGACTTCCGAACACGCTCTCATCGCCGTTGGAAATCTCCTGTGCCAGCAGAATCAGTCCCGCACAGGTACCGAGAACGGGCATTCCGCCGTCTATCATCGCTTTCAGTTGTGCGTACATTTCCAGTTCGTGGAGCAGCTTTCGCTGTGTGGTGCTTTCACCGCCCACGAGTATCAGCCTGCTGATATCGGGGGTGATGTCGGCGGCATTGCGGAGAAATTTATACTCCGCACCGAGTTTTTCGAGAATGTGAGCGTGCTCGATAAAAGCACCCTGCACCGCCAGTATTCCGACTACGCCCATTACTTGCCTCTTTCAGCCATCAGAAGTGCGAT
>JBJESA010000181.1:0-2320 GCA_051882535.1 Oscillospiraceae bacterium | reverse complement strand
AAGATTTCCGCTCCCGACAGCAAGGTTGAGGTTTGGGTTGTTCCCACCAACGAGGAGCTGCTTATCGCACGCGATACAAAGGAACTTGTTGACTCTTTGAAGTAAGGCGGTTTCGCACTTAAATATACTAAACGCGGGTCTTTTGACCCGCGTTTCAGTCTGTCGAAAAACCTTTGGGGGGGCTGGGGGCTTGCCCCCAGAACGGGGGGGTGCCTCTCGCAGAAAAAAGACTTTCTCGCCAAGCTGACCGCAGGTCGAAAGACTTGCGGTTTTTTGTTTGATAGGGCGGGGGTGTATCATAGAGGTCCGGGAGCGTAAATTCTCCGAAAAAACAGGCATTGGTTCTGTCCTTTCGCTGATTTTAGCTCCAAATTTTTCTTGCAGCAGTTCAGTCCGTTAAAATGCCGAAAAACTCTCCACAAATTTTCTGAAATTTAAGGAAATAATATATTGAAAAAAGGCAAAAATAGTGTTATAATTTAAGGTGGCATGATTTATGCAAAATTCAACTCTTAATTCTAATAACAGAAAGGACACTTCAAATGTTTGGTGTAAACAAGGATATCGGTATTGATTTGGGAACGGCGAATACGCTTGTCTATATGAGAGGAAAGGGCATTATTATCCGCGAGCCGAGTGTGGTTGCGGTTGATAAGAAAGCACGTCAGGTGCGTTATGTAGGTCAGGAGGCTAAGGACGTTATCGGCCGTACCCCCGGCTCTATCGTGGCTATCAGACCGCTGAAGGACGGCGTTATCGCGGATTTCGATATGACTTCCATTATGCTGGAGCAGTTCATCAAGAAGGCACTCAAGGGTCGCGGAAAGGCTCGCGTTATCATCTGTATTCCGTCGGGCGTCACCGAGGTTGAACGCAGAGCCGTAAAAGAAGCCGCTCAGCAGGCAGGTGCTAAGAGAGCGTCTATCATCGAGGAGCCTATGGCTGCGGCTATCGGTGCGGGACTTCCCGTGGCTGAGCCTGTCGGCAGCATGATTGTCGATATCGGCGGAGGTACAAGCGAGGTTGCGATTATTTCTCTGGGCGGTATCGTTACCGCACGTTCGGTACGTGTTGCAGGTGACGAATTCGATTCTTCAATCATAAACTACATCAAGAAGAAATACAATCTCCTTATTGGTGAAAGAACTGCCGAGAACATCAAGACCGGCATCGGTTCGGCTTATCAGACGGAGGAGAATGAGCCGGTAATGGACATCAAGGGAAGAAACCTCTTGAACGGTCTGCCCGAGAACATCACCATCACTTCGGCTGAGATCCGCGAGGCACTTTCCGAGCCGCTGTCGCACGTTATCGACGCTATCAAGACTACTCTTGAAAAGGCTCCGCCAGAGCTTGCTGCCGACATCATTGAAAGCGGAATTATGCTCGCAGGCGGCGGTGCGTTGCTGCGTGGACTTGACCGTCTGATTCACGAGGAAACAGGAATGCCCGTAAAGATTGCAGAAAGACCGCTTGACTGTGTTGCTGATGGCACAGGTAAGGTTCTCGAAAATATCGACAAGCTCGAGGACGTACTTTCCGAGGACGAAACGATTTACTGATTTTTATTTCTGAAATATGAAAGAATTTTTTCACAGCATAAGGTTCAGAATTCTGCTTTGTATTGCTGCTTTACTGCTTGGGCTTATGACTTGCGTCGCTGTTTCTGCGGGAAAGCAGAGTGGCCCCGAGCAGATTATCGGCACGATAACTTATCCGTTCGTGAGTGCGGCAAATGCTATCTCTGACGGAGTGGCAGGTCTTATCGACAAGTTTGTCAATGCTGATAAGTACAAGAGCGAGAACGAGCAGCTCTCTGCCGAACTTGCCGAGATGTACAAGAACACGATGGACTACGAAAATCTCCTTCAGGAGAATGAGCGTCTGCGTGAGATGCTGGAGTTACGCCAAAAGAACGAGGACTTCCGCTTCTCCGAGCCGTGCGACGTTATCGCACGAAATGCGAATGACATCTACGGCGGGTTTACTGTGAGCAAGGGCAAGAACAGCGGAATTTCACTGGGCGACCCTATCGTAACTTCCGTGGGATTGATTGGACGGGTGACTTCGATTGCCGACAATTACGCGAAAGTTACGACGATACTTAGCCCGCGGGTGAATGTCGGTGTTTATACGACCAGAGCAAAGGCTACGGGCGTTCTCGAGAATAATCTGGAATATGCCCAAAAAGGTCAGGTTCTGATGAGCAGTATTCTCAAAGAAGCGGATATCCGTGAGGGCGATGTAATTTTTACCTCCGGAAAAAGCGGGCTGTTCCCCGATGATTTGTATGTGGGAAAGGTGCTGGAGGTATATGACG
>JBJESA010000180.1:0-10222 GCA_051882535.1 Oscillospiraceae bacterium | reverse complement strand
CGAAATGCTCCAATACTTTTACGGCGAGGATATTGACATCGTGTTCAACGCTCCGGTAGCCCCCAATATACCGAGTTACCCCGGTGTACCGCTCTCTTTCGGCTCTGTGGGCAACGAAGTCCGCAATATCCAGCTGGAACTTAACCGAATCGGGCGAAACTATCCCGCAATTCCCCGTATTGTCCCCGCTAACGGCATTTACGGAGAAAGCACGGTGTCCGCAGTCCGCACATTCCAACAAGTATTCGGGCTTCCCGTCACCGGTACGGTGGATAAAGCGACTTGGTACCAGATAAAGTACATCTTCACAGCGGTGAAGCGGCTAGCCGAGCTCACCAGCGAGGGACTCACCCAGCAGGAAATCGAAAACCTCTGGGACACCGACCTGCGTCTTGGCGACTACGGTCAGAAAGTCCGTGCATTGCAGTACTATCTTAATGCAATCGCATATTTCAATCCCGATATTCCAACCGTCACCTCGGGCGGTGTATTCAATGAGGAGGTAGAAAATCAAGTCAAGGCATTCGAGCGTTTCTACGGGCTTACGCCCGATGGAATTGTGGATTTTCGCACTTGGCAGCTCATCAGCCGTATCTACACGGATATTGTAAATAATCTCCCCGAGGGATACGAAGGACAGGCGGCGGCGTTGTTCCCCGGCTACAACATCACGCCGGGAATGAGCAACGATGATGTTCGGGAGTTCCAGACATATCTGCGTGTTATCGGGCAGAATATCGGTGCTATTCCGGTGATTGAAGTGACCGGCTTCTACGGTCCGGAAACAGAGCGTGCAGTCCGTGAGTTCCAGGCACTGTACGGACTCAACCCCTCGGGAATCGTAGGTGCTCCCACCTGGGACGCACTGGCGAGGGAATACAACTTTATCCGCTTCGGCACAGAAAGGACGGACTGAATCCATACAAAAGAAAGCCGAAAACACTCCAATTGTTACAAAAGAGTTACAGTCCCGCCCTCATCTCTTACAAAGCAGTTACAATTTCATTACAGTTTTGTAATAAAGGTTGAAATTATAAAAAAAAGTGGTAGAATGTAGTTAGGGGCAGGAAGTCGGAACTCTCTCACTCAAAATCACACCAAAATTTCTACCACGATTCATAGCCCCACTTCCATTTTACACGAGCCGCACGGGCTTTACATATATCCTTCAACCTTTTTCCTTCTAACCTCTCCTGATACACCGTGCGGCTCTTTTTCTAACAACACAGCTCCCGCCGTTTGGGCGGGAGTTTCAGTCTGTCGAAAAACCTTCGGGGGTCTGGGGGCTTGCCCCCAGAACGGGGGAGTGGGGGTGCGTTAGCACCCCCACGGAATAAGAAAAATAGCCCCCTCCCCCTTCGGGGGAGGGGGTTGGGGGTGGGGGTACCTCTCGCAGAAAAAAGACTTTTTCGACAAGCTGCAACTCCCGCCCAACCGACTTTACAACGGCTCTTGAAATTATTAATTGACATCGTAAAGGATTAGTGATATAATACTTGTAAAGGGTACTTTTACTGACTTTGGGAAAGAGGAAAAGCTGTGAATACAGAAAAAGAATTAACCGTGGAGAATATCTCCCTCACTGAACTTATCGATGTCAGCATTCTCCAGAGAATGCAGGATACTTTCTCTGCTATGGCAAGAATGGCTGCTCTCACAACCGATGAGAATGGTATTCCTGTAACGGTGGGAACAAACTTCTCGGAATTCTGCAGCGAATTCTGCCGTAAGTCGCCCATTGGCAGAAAACGCTGTGAACAATGCGACAAAATGGGTGCCGTTATGGTTATCGAGGCACAGAAGCCTGTTTCGTATTTTTGTCATGCAAATCTTGTGGATTTTGCGGCACCGATTATGCTGGGCAACCGCATGATTGGCAGCTTTATCGGAGGTCAGGTGTTGAGTGAGCCGCCGGATTTGGAGCGTATGCGTCAGATTGCACGCGAAATCGAAGTAGACGAAGACGCGTTTGTCGAGGCGGCGAAGAAAACACAGATAGTCCCGCAAGCGGCGATTGTGCGTTCTACAAACTTTATCTACGAATTTGCAGGAATAATCTCCGATATGGCATACAAGGAATTCCGCTCCCGTCAGCTCAGTCAGGAAGCAATGCAGGCGGCAACTCAGAAATCCGACTTCCTCGCAAATATGAGCCACGAAATCCGTACTCCTATGAATGCGGTGCTTGGTATGGCTGAACTCGCTCTCCGTGAGGAAATGTCGCCACAGGCACAGCAGTATGTGCGGCAAATTCGTTCGTCGGGCAAGAATCTGCTCGTCATTATCAACGATATCCTCGATTTCTCCAAAATCGAATCCGGCAAGATGAATATTGTGGAAGTTGTGTATGAAACGCTGTCGCTGGTAAACGACATCTCCAATATCGTAAACAACCGCATTGGCAATAAGGACATTGAATTTATCGTTGACCTCTCGCCCGACATTCCGCACGAATTGTTTGGCGATAACATACGTATTCACCAGATACTGATTAATCTCTTGAATAACGCTGTCAAGTTTACAAAACAAGGCAGAGTGGGTCTGAAATTGTATTCCGAGCCGCTGGACGACGGTACTGTAACCCTCAAAGCGGAAGTATCCGATACGGGTATGGGTATCAAAAAGGAGGACATGGGAAAACTGTTCCACTCTTTCCAGCAGGTGGACAGCAAGCGTAATCGTAATGTGGAGGGCACAGGTCTTGGACTCGCAATTTCACAGCAGCTTCTCCGACTTATGCACGGAAAAATCTCTGTAGAGAGCGAGTACGAAAAGGGCACGACCTTCTTTGTGGAGATTCCCCAAAAGGTAATCAGCGAAACGCCTATTGCGGAAACTTCCGGTGAAAAAATCTCCGTTGCAATGATGATTCAGAATGATTATGTCCGTCATCAGATAAAGAACGATTTGGAGAGGAAAAATATCACTTATACCGACCTTAGCAAGGGCGGTTCGCTGGACGATGTGAAAGACGGCTTCCTTATCATAGACAGAACACTCTTCAGCGGCACGGTGAAATCTTTCGTTACGGAAAATCCCGATGTCGGGTGCATTGTTATTGTGCCGTATGACTACCCTGCGGATATCAATCTGCCGAATGTGCGTTTCTTGAAAAAGCCGGTTTATTCGGTGACTTTGTATTCGGCACTCGGACTTTCGGGCGAGGTGGGGCTTGGCAGCAGCGAGAAGAGCGATTTCGTCTTTACCGCACCCGACGCACACATTCTTATTGTTGACGATAACCCGATAAATCTCACCGTTGCAAGCGGAATTCTCGAGCCGCTGAAGATGCAGGTTGACACCGCAAACGGTGCAACGGAAACTCTCGAAAAGGTAAAATCCATCAAGTACGATATCATCTTTATGGACCACATGATGCCCGATGTAGACGGTATTGAAACTACCCATATAGTACGCCGAATGATTGCGGGATATGAGGACGTGCCGATTATTGCACTCACCGCAAACGCTATCGGCGGCACCAAGGAGATGTTTATCAGAGAGGGAATGAACGACTTTGTTGCAAAGCCGATTGAAACAAAGGAAATCGTTGCAATGGTACGCAAATGGCTCCCCGCGGACAAGATTATTCCCGTGGGGGTTGATGAAATTCAGCCGGAGGAAAAGCAGGAGACAATCCAAATCGAGGGACTGAATATCGAAAATGCTATCCGCTTGCTCGGCAATGAGAAACTGCTGATGCAGGTGATGCGTGAGTACTACCGTTCGCTTGACGGCCGTATAAACGGGCTTTCCGAAATGCTTGAAAACAACGACATCAGCAACTACACAATCAATGTCCATTCGCTGAAAAGCACCTCCCGTCAAATTGGGGCAGACGAACTCGGCGAGTTGGCTTTCCAGCTTGAAATGGCGGGTAAGGAGGGCAACACGGCATTTATCCGCGAGCATCACGGTGAACTTGTTGAGAAAGTCGCCGAAGTTAAGGCGATTCTGGACGGCGTGTTCCCCGATGAGGTTATGGAGCAAAAGCAGTCGAAGCCCGCAGATTCCGAAGCGGTGGCGTCACTGCTGGAGGAAATGTCAGTCGCACTCGAGGAGTTCGACACACTGGCGATTGACGAGGTAGTGGAGAAAATGTCGCAATACGAGTACGAGGGAGATGTGGCGGAACTGTTCTCGAAGCTGAAATCCGCGTCCGAGGAATGCGATTTGGATAGCTGTGCCGCAATAATCGAACAATGGAAAGCCTTATTGTGATTTTTGTGTTACATAAAGCCACGTGCTTAGAATAAGCTGAAATGCACTCAAAGATTTGACTTTGGGTGCATTTTCAATACCATGGTCATTTTCCACAATTTTCCCATTGTCAAACTGTTATTTTTGTACACTGAAACCGACAAGATTTTAACATTTTCAGCAAATCTTGCTTGACATTTTGCCTGCTTTGTGATAGAATATAAATCGTTGTGTGCGACCCTACTTATTTATATAGAAGACGCATACCGGAAATATGTGTAAAATGGAAAAAAGAAAAGAGAGGTTTGGCAAAATGATTATTTCAACCATTCTTGCCGTTGCAGTCTTTGCGATTATGTTTATACTCGCCGCAAAAGACCGACTGGAAAGAACAACGGCAATGGGATTTTGTGCGGTAGGCACCATACTTCTGCTCTTCGGAACGTTTATGACGCTCAGCCAGAACAAGTCCGAACTTATCGCTCAAATCGTAGCGGTGCTTATCTTTGTAGTGATGTTCGTGCTTATCATTATGGATAAGATTGAACGTCATATCGTTACGCTCTGCTGTGCAGCGGCTACTATGGTAATGGTTTTCGGAATCTGCATGAACAGCTTTGACGCATTCTGGGAAACACTGAATGTCGCAAACATCATCACCCCCGAATTCTGGCACGTTGCGGGCACTGCGGAAGAAAACACCGCGGGTATCAACTGGGCTACTATCATCTTCATTGCGGGTATGATGGTAATGGTTGAGGGTATGGCTCACGCTGGATTCTTCAGATGGCTGTGTATGACGCTTGCCAAGGCGGTAAAGTACAAGGTAGTTCCCTTGTTCATCACCTTTATGCTGATGTCGGCGGTGCTTTCTATGTTTATTGACAGTATCACGGTTATTCTGTTTCTGGCGGCGGTTACTGTAGAGCTTGCACAGCTGCTGAAATTCAACCCTATTCCGATGATTCTCTCAGAAGTGTTCTGTGCAAACCTCGGTGGCTCGGCTACTATGTGCGGCGACCCGCCAAACATTATCGTCGGCACCTCGCTTGGCTATTCCTTCTCGGACTTCCTAACCAATACGGGCGTAATTGCGGGCATTTCAATGCTCTTTGTTCTTCCGTACTTTTACATCATCTTCCGCAAGGAACTTGTTAGTGCGAACGGCAGCAACACCGACATTTCCAAAATGCCCGACCCCAAAGAGGCAATCACCGACAAACGAAGCTTTATTATAAGCATTGTAATTTTCCTGATTGCAGTGGTTCTCCTTATCACCCACGCACAGACAGGACTTACCGTTGCATTTATCGGAACGGTGGTTGCGGTGCTGACATTGGCAACCTCTTTTAAGAATATCCCCACGCTTCTCAAGAAGGTAGACTACAAGACGCTGCTGTTCTTTGTAGGACTGTTTGTGGTAGTAGGCGGTCTGGAGCAGACGGGCGTTCTCGAAGTAGTCGCTGACTTCATCGGCAAGGTAAGCGGCGGCAATGCTGTTCTGATGATTACGATTATCATCTGGGTATCGGCAATCGCAAGCTCCGTTGTGGATAATATCCCGTTCGCCGCAACAATGATTCCGATTATAAAGACCCTTTCGCTTACCACAGGCACCAATCTGGACGTACTCGCATGGTCGCTCTCCCTCGGTACGGATATCGGCGGCAGTGCTACTCCTATCGGAGCTTCCGCAAACGTTGTCGGCACCTCGGTTGCCGCAAAGCACGGTCACCCCATCAGCTGGGGTACATACCTCAAGTCCTGCGTACCCGCGACAATTCTTGTTCTGGTAATATGCACGGTAAGTATCTTTGTAAGATACGGAGAAGTACTGGGACTTTAAAAAATCCTATTGAAAAAATACCCGTATTGTGTTAAAATAAAAATAATACACGGTAAGCCTTTTTGGAGGTACTATTTATGGATAAGCAGTTAATCATTTCTGTCGGACGAGAATTCGGAAGCGGCGGACATATCGTAGCCGCTCAGCTTGCGGAGCATTTCGGTCTTCCGCTCCTCGACAGCAATATTCTCGGTGAAATTGCAAAGCAAAAGAACACCAGCGAGGAAAACCTCCGCAAGTATGACGAAAGTGCGAAGAATTTCTTCCTCTCCCGCACCGTCCACGGCTACAGCAACTCTCCCGAGGAGGTTATAGCTCAAATGCAGTTCGACTATATCAAGGGAAAAGCCGACGCAGGCGAGAGCTTTGTGGTAATCGGAAGATGTGCCGACTGGATTCTTCGCGACAATCCCGGTCTGGTCAGAATTTTCATTCTCGGCGACCGCGAGGCGAAAATTCAGAGAATTGCCAACCGTGACGAGATTCCCCGCGAGAAAGCAATCTCCCTTATAGAGCAGTCGGACAAACGCCGCAAGTACTATCACAACACCCACTGCGGCAACAACAAGTGGGGCGACTCCCGCAGCTACGACATCACCGTCAATTCTTCCAAACTCGGAATAGACGCCACCACCGAACTGCTGATAAAGTACATTGAACTGAAAAACTCATTATCATAACGCAATATAACGCAATCCCCGCTAGGCTTACAACCTCGCGGGGATTATTTTGTGGAATCACTTTAATTGAAAACTCTTATCTCTCGATTATTGTGCTTCTGCCGGAGGCAGTCTTTATTGTGCTGCTAGGGCTTCCGTGGTAAATGATGGTGCTTGAACCTGTAGCATTCGCGTCCAGAGCATTCTTTGCGAAAACCTCCGCCATCGAAGTTCCCGAAACATTTACTTTCGACCTGTCCGTTATAACATCTGACGCATACAGCCTTGCATCTCCCGTGAGAGTATACAATCCCGAAGTGCATACGCCCTTTGCCTCAACAACACAAGTGCCGCCCGCCGAAATGCGTATATCCTCTACCCCATGCGGCACGGTGTAGTCCACAAACACATCTCCCTTAATCTCGACAGACGCCACTTTCGCCGCGAGCTTAATCTTGCAGTTGAGATTGTCGTACATCACGCCCGACTTTCCCTCCAAGACGATGGTCTTGCTTTCCTCGTCTATTGAAAGGGTTACGTCATCAACAAGGTTTTCGTCACGTTCGATATAGCTTTCCTCCGCGTCAGGTGCGATTTCCACCTTAATATCCGAACCGGAATAGTTAATGTATCCGATGGAGAACTCGTAAACACCGTCCTCAAGCGATATATCCTGCTTCACCGACTCGCCGCTACCCGTTTTCACCTCGGAGAAGTTATCGGGCAAATTGAAATCGTAAGTCGTCGTCTGCATATCCCCGCGGCAAGCTGTAAATGTCGCAAGAACTGTTGCCGACAGCACGGCAGCCATTGCTTTTTTCAATCTCATATAATCGCTCCTTGCCACATTATCACAATATGCCACGCCATTTTTCAACAAGTTCACCGCACGCGTCAATATCACAGTTGTCGGCTGCGGTTTTCAGTTCGGAGAAGATAGCCGCCTGTTCTTCGGGGTAGCTATATCCCGCCATTTGCTCAACCATCTCGTCAATTTGCAGCGTGTCGAAATTATCCATACCCTCCTGCAGTTGGTCAAGCATTGCGGAAATCTGCTCGGGGGACGCTGACTGCTTCTCATCTGACTTCACGCACTCGGGGAAAATCGGGGCGAGTATCTCTTTAAACCGACGGTACATAGCCAGCAGCAGCGGCGTTTTGTCCTCAATCAACGAGAAGTTGTTTTCGTTGCCCGCTTTTTCCAAATCTGCTGCAAGAGCCGACAATTCCATCGCACCAATCTGCTTGGAACTGCTCTTGAGTGCGTGTACTTCAATCGTATACTCACGAATTCGTTTTGAGATAAAGTGTCCCTCGATAGAGTCTGCTTTCTTGTCAATAGAACAGAAATACTCTTTGAGAACATTTTTGTAGAGGGCTTCACTGCCCAGCAGCTTCAAAGCCTCCGCCTTGTCGATACAGTCGATTTGCTCGGGGAGCAGCGTTTCCTGCTTCTTTCCGGTGTTTTTCTTCTCGCCGGTGCTTGGGATTATCTTGTCGCTTGGGAGCCATCGCCTGAGCTTTGCGGTGATGTCGTTTATCTCGATAGGCTTTGCCACGAAGTCGTTCATTCCCTCTTTGATGAACATCTCCCGTGCACCGTTTACTGCATTTGCTGTGAGAGCGATAATCGGGACATCATCATACTCCGGCATAAGCCGTCTGATAATGTGAGTAGCCTCCACACCGTCCACCTCGGGCATCATATGATCCATAAAGATGAGGTCGTAAGGACGCTCCTTAAGCATTTGAATCGCCGCCTGAGCACTCTCCGCAGTGTCAATCCGCATTTCCAGCGGCTCCAGTAATCCCTCGGCAACAGTGAGGTTCACCGAGTTATCATCGACAATAAGCACACGAGCGTCCGGAGCAGTAAACGAGAATGCGTCAGCTTCGGACGAATCCTCCGTCATCTCAAACTCGCTTATTCCCATTGCGTTATACAAGCCAAGAGAATATACGGGCTTGCGAAGCACCTTCATATTCGGTATGTCGTTGATTGTGTTGCGGTAGGTATATTTCGTCACCGCAATACAGATAGAGTCGGGATTTTCCCTAAGAAGTTCGCACAGTCTGTCGGTGATAAACTTCTCCTCAACGATGATATAGTCGTGCTTCATCTTGAAAATCGACTCTACGCTGTCAGCGTCTGTGTAGCTTACACCAATTCGGCTCAGATCTTTGCACAGCTGATTTTCAACATACTCGTTTTCCACGAGCATAACAGCCACTTTCGGCTCGTCAAACTTCGGGATAGACCATGCGGAGTCCACAATCTTCTGGGGAATTGTAAAGGTGAAAGTCGTGCCTTTTCCATACTCGCTCTGCACAGAAATCGTTCCGTCCATCATGCTCAGCAGTTGCTTGGAAATAGCAAGACCTAATCCTGTACCTTCGATATTTCGATTACGCTTGCTGTCCACCTGTTGGAACGAATTGAACAGCTTGCCCAAATCCTCTTTCTTTATACCTATTCCCGTATCCGAAATATCCACCTTCATAACTATGGATTCGGGGTTATTATCGTCAACCTCGCACTCAATACCGAGGTGAACTTCGCCCTGCTGGGTGAATTTCACAGCGTTATTGAGCAGGTTTATCATTATCTGATGAATACGGTAATTGTCGCCCATTAACTTCTTGGGAATATTAATCGGGATATCCATCGTAAACTCGATATCCTTTATCCCAATGCGGCTGTTGACAATACTTGCGACATCGTTTATGACGGAAAGCGGTTCATAATCGGCTTCGATAATATCCATCTTACCCGCTTCGATTTTGGAGAAATCAAGGATATCGTTGATGATGACGAGCAGATTCTTGCCCGACACCTTGATTTGCTTGATAAAGTCCCTCGCAGCGGGGGACATCTCCTCGCGAAGCGCCAAATCTACCATTCCGAGAATAGCATTCATCGGCGTGCGGATTTCGTGGCTCATATTCGCGAGAAAGTCGCTTTTCATATTGGAGGCTTTCTCGATTTCGAGATTGCTCTGCATAAGGCTGTGGCTCTTGTATGCCGAATTGGAAAGCACATTCGCCATTACGTACAGCGAACGAGCCGCCTTGTCGATAGTTTCCTTGCTGGCGATACGGACGCTCTTTAATGCGTATTTGTACTCTTCGGGGTTGATATCCAGTTCCTTGGCGATTTTCTCAAACTTTTCAAGCTCCGGCTCCTCGGGAAGAACCTGTCCGCCGATAAAGCTGCCAATCATAACTCCGTTTGCCATAATCGGAGCGGCAAAGTCCATAAGTCCCGCGTGGCAATAGTATGCACAGGGTTTTCCGCTTTGGAGAGTAATCTCCGCACCGCGTTTATCGCAGCCCTCACAGCGAATCAGTCCCAGTTCGGACTGTCGGGTGTATTTCATACAAAAGTCGGTGAAATTACTGCCGCGAGTTACGGGATTACCATCGGCGTCGGTAGTAAGTGCCGCCATTCCCGTCATATCCGAGAATGCGTCCTGAATCTGCTGAAGAATAGCCACCTCAATAAAGTCTGTGAGCGTCA
>JBJESA010000179.1:0-2354 GCA_051882535.1 Oscillospiraceae bacterium | reverse complement strand
GTTTTCTGCTTTCGGCAACAAGTAAAGTATAGGTTTGAGAATTTTATTCACAAGAATAAGTCTTGGGAATGTCTTTCCGACGCCGACAAAGCCGAATACAAAGCACTTCACGATGAGTTTATCCGCACCTCTGCAGCTATGCTTCGGGAATACGAAGAAAGCGGCAGCGAGGAGCTTGAACAGGAGATAAATTTGTATCTGGAAAGTGTAAAAAGCAATAGGGCTACTCTGGGGGACGAGCGAAATACTAATGAAAAAGGACAGTAAGCAAACCGGCTTTCTGTCCTTTATATGTATTGAAATTACAGGATTGTCTTGCTCATTTAATTAGCATCATTAGCCCTATTGCAAAACAGTACCCGCAAGCTAAGTCACAGGCAAGCCCACATTCCGGTTATCATTGTCTTTACTCCTCAAAAATGCTTTTAATAACCTTTGCCGGAACGCCCGCGGCAACCATATTTGTGGGAACGTCCTTTATGACAACCGAACCCGCTCCGATAACGGCATTGTCGCCGATATTAACGCCGGGACATATCGTTGAATTTGAGCCAATCCACACGTTTTTTCCGACCGTAACAGGATTCGGGTACATACCCCTTCTTTTTTGGGGATTGAAATCGTGATTAAGCGTTGCAATCACCACATTATGCCCGATAAGTGCACCTTCGCCGATATAAATTCCGCCCTGGTCCTGAAACTTACAGCCCGAATTTATAAACACATTCTTCCCGATATGCAGGTTTTTTCCGCAGTCCGCAAAGAAGGACGGGAACAGCCCGAAGCCCTCGTCAATCGGGTTTCCCGTAAGCTCTGACATCAGCCGCCGCAGTTCTTCGGGAGTGTGATAACCGCTGTTAATTTCAGAGCATATTCTTATCGCTTCTTGGCTGACCTTGTGCATAAATTGGTGAACCTCCGAGCAGCCCTCAATATATTTTCCACTGTCAAGGTAATCGAGAAAACCCGCAAGCTCCATTACAGGCTCTCCTTCAGTATAGCAATTATTTCTTCCCGTGTCAACACCTTGTAGCCGCCGGTCATCACAAGGGTGCTGTCTGCAATTCCCTCAATCATTTCGGGTGTTACGCCGAGGTCGGTTATGTTCATAACAACGCCGATTTCACGCATATACTTTTCCATTTCAGCAAGTCCTTCAAATGCGATTTCTTCTTTTGTTTTGTTTGCAGGACTTACGTTCCACACGTTTACTGCGAATCTTACAAACTTATCAAGACCATAGGGCATAATGTAACGATAATAAGGCAGGGATACTGCCGAGAGTGTCATTCCGTGAGTAGCGTCGGTGTGTGCACCTACCGCCTGTCCCAGCATATGTACCTCCCAATCGGTGGACTTGCCCATTGCAACAAGGGTGTTCAATGCCCATGTTGCCGTCCACATAATATTGCTTCTTGCTTCGTAATCGGTAGGGTTCTTAACAGCAATTTTGGTACTGTGAATAAGCGATTTCAAAAGTCCCTCCATAATATAATCGGAGGTGTTGTCGTCCTCGCCCGAAAAATACTGCTCGAGAATGTGGGACATTATATCGAAGAAGCCCGCTTTCATCTGATAATCGGGAATTGTGAAAGTTACTTCCGGATTGAGTATCGCAAACTTCGGAAACACTTCTTCCCCGAAAACGTGACCGATTTTCAGCTTCTGTGCGTGGTTCGTGATGACCGCTCCGCCGTTCATTTCCGAGCCTGTTCCCACCATTGTGAGTACGCAGCCAACGGGAATGATTTTACAGTCGGGCTCATCAAACTTTATGAAATACTTATCCCACGGGTCGCCCTCGCAGTAGGTTGAAACAGACACCGCCTTTGAATAGTCGCAGACCGAACCGCCGCCAACCGCAAGAATAAAATCAACATCATTTTCCTTTGCGATTTTGCAGCCCTCGTACAGCTTTTCAACCGTAGGATTCGGCATAACTCCGCCGTCCTCGATAACGGTCTTGCCGCTGTCCTTCAGCAGCTTTATTATTTTGTCGTAAAGCCCTGTTTTCTTGACAGAACCGCCGCCGTAAACAAGCATTATCCTGTTGTAGCCTTTTAAAGCCTCGGGAAGATAGTCCAGTGCGTCCTTGCCGAAATAGAGCTTGGTGGGGTTTGAATAAACGAAATTTCCTAACATAATAAATCACCTTTCCTTAATTGAAAATAACCAAGGTTATCTGCAATACTGTCAATCGGCTTTTTCAAGCCTTGCTTCAAAATCTTCGTTCATACTTCCGATGGTGTTCATATCCGAGTCAATATGCCCCAAAAGAATAAGCGAATTTGAATAGCGAAAATCCTTATAGAATATCGAGAGGTTTCCCCACGGTGCATAAAGACACAAATCGC
>JBJESA010000178.1:0-2356 GCA_051882535.1 Oscillospiraceae bacterium | reverse complement strand
GCCCTCGTACTTATCGGCAAGCTCCAGTGCAACGCGGTTGCTGTACGAAAGTCTGTCCCATACACTTGTACCATCGGGAAACGGCTTCTTCGAGTCGAGCACCGAACCGCATATACGGGAAATTCCGAGGCTTTTCAGGTATTTGGGGGTGTTCTCCGCAGACATATCGCAGTATTCGATGTGACGGCAGATATTTTCAGCCTCTTCTTTAAACGGGTGGGTGTGAAAATCTATTACTTCATAATCCATAATGGTATCCTCCGAATTGCATACTTGTTATAATAATACACCTTTTACCTATTTTTGTCAAGTTCTTAACAAAAAGACTTGAAAAATTCTATAAAATGTGCTAAAATAAAAGGAGTTGAGTTTCTCAACCGAAAATCAAGAAAACGGGAAGTGATATGAGTGATAAGCTACTACATCAATAAGGACAACCGACTCAAAAAGGTTGAAGAAGCCTGTCCGGATAGCTGGATTTATGTCACTAACCCTACGGAAACGGAAATTTCCGAGCTTGAGGAAGATATGCATATCGAGCGTGACTACATTCGTGCCGCACTCGACGAGGAGGAGCCTTCGCGTATTGAGAGCGATGACGGTGTAACGCTTATCGTCCTTGACTACCCTATTGCGGAGGAAGAGGGCGACTCGAAGAAAACGCTCACCTATTCCACCACGCCTATGTCGATAATCATTACGGACAAGAATGTTATCACGGTAAGTGCGAAAGAAAATATTGTTCTGGAAGAACTGGCGAAAGGTGTTGTTAAGGGGGTTCGCCCTAACCTCAAAACTCAGTTTGTGTTCACCATTCTTCTGAGAATTGCGACGCGATACCTGCAATACCTCCGCCAGATTGACAAACTGTCCAATTATGTTGAGGGACAAATGTACCTTTCAATGCAAAATCAAGGTCTTATTCAGCTGCTTGGTTTGGAAAAATCGCTTGTCTACTTCTCCACTTCCCTCAAAACGAACGAAGCTGTGCTGGACAAACTTATGCGTGGACGTTATCTGAAACTCTACGAGGAAGACCAGGACTTGTTGGACGATGTTCTTATCGAGGTCAAGCAGGCTATCGAGATGACCAACATCTACTCGAACATCTTAAACGGCACGATGGACACCTTCGCTTCGATGATTTCCAACAACCTGAATATCATAATGAAGCGTATGACGACTATCACCATTATTATGACTGTTCCGACCATCGTATTCAGCTTCTATGGAATGAACCTCGGAGTAAATGCGGGCGGTCTGCCACTTGCCAATGTGTGGTTTCCCATTGCACTAAGCGTTGTGTTGTCAGCGATTGTGGGAGTGCTGATTACGATTATTCAGAAATTCAAGAGATAACAAAAACGCCGAGCAAGTCGCTCGGCGATTTTTTTAAAACTCGATTTCATCGGGATTTCTGGAATATCCCACACAACCACGCAGATTGCGGATAAGCTGAACATCTTCCTCTGCCAATGTGAAGTCGAACACCTCGGTATTCTGGCGGATACGCTCGGGAGTAACCGACTTGGGCAGCGGCAGCCAGCCGTTCTGCAAGCTCCAGCGAATACAAATCTGTGCGATGGACTTTCCGTATTTCTCCGAAAGCTGCTGCATTTCAGGAACATCAAAGATTTTGCCCGTACCCATCGGGCTGTATGCCTCAATAACGATATTCTTGTGGCGACAGTATGCGGTAACCGCCTCCTGCGTTTCACCGGGGCATAGCTTTATCTGGTCTACCATGGGTGCAATTGTGGCAGTTTTCATCAACTCGTCAATATGGTGCGGCCAGAAGTTGGAAACGCCTATAGCACGGATTTTGCCTGCCTTGTACAGTTCCTCGAACGCCCGCCAACTCTCGGCATTTGCCTTTTGCCAGCAGTCACGATACTTGATGGGATTAGGCCAGTGGATAAGGAAAAGGTCGAGATAGTCTGTGCCGAGTTTTTTAAGCGAAATCTCAAACTCACGCATTGTATCCTCATAGCTGTGGAAATTATTTTGTAGCTTTGAGGTAATAAACAGCTCTGAACGAGGTACTCCGCACTTCTTAATTGCTTCGCCCACGCTCTCCTCATTGCCGTAGCCCTGTGCTGTGTCGATGTGGCGGTATCCCGCTTCAACCGCTGCGAGAACGGACTTCACCGCGACATCGCCATCGGGCGTCTGCCATGTACCAAAGCCGATACAGGGGATTTTTACTCCGTTTTGCAGCGTGTAGCAATCATTAATCGAATTCATATTTTACCTCCGAATTCTTCAATACTTGTCCTTTATCTATTGTACCATAAAAATCCCGAGATTTCAAGGGTTTTGCTCATCTTCCCCGAAAAGCAGACTATACTGCCGCTCA
>JBJESA010000177.1:0-10262 GCA_051882535.1 Oscillospiraceae bacterium | reverse complement strand
CAGGCAGCGTTAAGGACAGAATCGCCAAATCAATGATTGAGGACGCGGAACAGAGAGGTGTTCTGAAACCCGAATCGGTTATAATCGAGCCAACCTCGGGTAATACCGGCATAGGACTTGCCGCTATCGCAGCCGCAAAGGGGTACAGGGTAATACTCACAATGCCCGAAACCATGAGCGTTGAGCGGAGAAATATCCTCAAAGCATACGGTGCAGAGATAGTGCTTACCGAGGGACCAAAGGGTATGAAAGGTGCAATAGCCAAAGCGGAAGAACTAGCGGAGCAATACGAGCACAGCTTTATTCCCGCACAGTTTGAAAACCCCGCAAATCCCGCCGCTCATAAGAAAACCACAGGCCCCGAGATTTGGAATGATACCGACGGCAAGGTGGACTTCTTTGTTGCGGGTGTGGGAACAGGCGGCACAATTACGGGCGTGGGTGAATACCTCAAGTCTAAGAACCCCGATGTCAAGGTTGTTGCCGTTGAGCCTAAGGATTCTCCTGTTCTTTCTCAGGGCGTTGCGGGACCGCATAAGATACAGGGCATTGGTGCGGGATTCGTTCCAAATACACTCAATACGAAAATTTATGACGAAATTATAACCGTTTCCAATCAAGACGCTATCAAAGGAAGCAAGCTGATTGCAAGGACGGAGGGAATTCTTGTCGGAATATCTGCAGGTGCTGCACTTAATGCCGCTCTTGAGCTTGCAAAACGTCCCGAAAACAAGGGAAAAACGATAGTTGTTCTTCTTCCCGACAGCGGCGACAGATATTATTCCACTCCGCTTTTTTCCGAGTGATTTTCCCGCGAAGTTGTGCGGACAAAGGGAGGGGGAGAATATGACGGTTTTTGACATGATTGGAAACACGCCGTTATTAAGGCTTGATATCAAAGAACTTCCGCAAGGTGTGGAACTGTATGCAAAAGCCGAGTTTATGAATATCGGCGGTTCGGTTAAGGACAGGGCGGCTAAGGCTATGCTGCTGAACGGTATTGAAAGCGGCAGGCTTACCAAGGAGAAAACCGTTATTGACGCTACAAGCGGAAACACGGGTATCTCCTACGCGATGATATGCTCCGCACTGGGATATAAGGTAAAGCTTTGCATACCCGCCAACGTTTCCCCCGAACGCAGGCATTTTATGAAGGCATACGGTGCAGATATTGTGGAAACCTCTCCCCTTGAGGGAATAGACGGAGCGTATAACAAGGTTCAGCAGATTATCTCGGAAAACCCCGAAGCATACTTTTATCCCGACCAGTACAGTAACAACGAAAACTGGCTTGCCCATTACAACGGCACAGGCTGTGAAATCCTCTCGCAGACAGGCGGAAGCGTTACGCATTTTGTGTCGGGCACGGGTACGGCGGGAACGTTTACGGGGTGTGTAAAGCGGCTTAAAGAGTACAATCCGCAAATAAAGGCGGTGATGATGCGTCCCGATTCTCCGTTTCACGGGATTGAGGGGATAAAGCACCCCTCGGCTCACGTTAAATCGAGTTTTTTTGATGAAGCTCTCGCCGATGAAGTCGTTGAAATATCCACCGAAGAAGCGTATCAAACGACCAAACTCCTCGCCCGAAAGTATGGACTTTTTGTGGGGATAAGCTCGGGAGCAAATGTGCTTGCAGCACTGAAAACCGCAAAAAATGCTCCTGTTGGTTCTGTGATTGTAACGATTTTATGTGACGGCGGCGGGCGTTATCTTTCAAATCCGCTGTGGGAGGTGTGAGGTTTGATTTCACTTTCAAATGACGTTCTTCGGGCTATGCTAAAAGACGCGGAGGAACGTTATCCCGAGGAATGCTGCGGAATAATTTTCGGGAGAATAAACGACAGCAAGATCGCGGAATATGTCGAGTCTGTCAATAACGCTTTCGATAAAGCGGAACAATACCACCGCTTTGAGATTACCCCCGAAACAATGCTGAAAGCCGAGCTTACCGCACGGAAAAAGGGACTTGACATTATCGGGTTTTATCACTCTCACCCCGACTGCGAAGCGTTTCCATCGGAATTTGACCGAGCACACGCGTTTCCCGTCTATTCCTACATAATAATCTCCGTGGTTAAGGGGGAAGCATTCAGAACAAGAAGCTTTGTGCTTTCGGCGGAGGATAAGCAGTTTTCGGAAGAAGAATTAAATTTTAAGGAGTAAATTTTTATGGCTACCGTACTTATACCGACTACTCTGCGGTCGTTTACAAATCAGCGTTCCGAGCTTGAACTGGAGGGCAATACAGTCGGAGAAATTATCCGCACGCTTGCGGACGAATATCCCGAAACGAAAAAAGCAATTTTCGATGAAAACGGAAATCTCCGTCAATTTATCAATGTGTTCGTCAACGGGGAGAATATAAAAGTGCTGCAAGGCAACGACACTCCCGTGAAGTCGGGGGACGAGATAATGCTTATTCCCGCAATCGCGGGCGGTGCACCAACCGAGAGCGTTCTCGGCGATACAAAGGGCGAAAAGCTCACGAACGATGAGATTCTCCGATACAGCCGCCACCTGCTATTGAAAGAAGTCGGAGTTAAGGGGCAGAGAAAGCTTAAAGCCGCCAAGGTTCTTATCGTGGGAATGGGCGGACTGGGTGCTCCTCTTGCACAGTATCTTGCGGCGGCGGGAGTGGGGCAGCTCGGACTTATCGACTTTGACGAGGTGGACGCAACCAATCTCCAGCGGCAGGTAATTCACGGAACAAGAGATGTCGGCAGACCAAAGGTAGCCTCCGCAAAGGACAGCATAAAGCAGATAAATCCCCTTGTAAAAGTGGAAACCTACAACTATATGCTCACTGCGGAGAACGCTCTCGACATCATCTCCGAATACGATGTTGTAGCGGACGCGTCCGATAATTACCAGTGCCGTTATCTCGTGAATGACGCTTGTGTTCTGCTCGGAAAGCCCGATGTTTTCGGGGCGATGTATCAGTTCGAGGGGCAGGCTTCGGTGTACTATGCAAAGGAAGGACCTTGCTACAGATGTATGTACCCCGCTCCACCGCCTGCGGGACTTGTTCCGTCCTGTGCTACGGGCGGAGTTATGGGTGCACTTCCGGGAATTATTGGTACGATACAGGCGAACGAGGTTATCAAGCTTATCGTAGGCGGCGGGGAAACCCTTGTGGGACGGCTGCTGAACTTTGACGCTTGGAAAATGAGGTTCAGAGAACTGAAAATACATAAAGACCTTAACTGCCCGATTTGCGGACAAAATCCGACTATCACAAAGCTGGAAGAGTACGATTACGCCGATTTCTGCGGACTAAAGAAGCAGGAAGAGGAAGAAGCCCCCGTTGAAGCAATCGAGGCAAAGGAGCTTAAACGCCGACTTGACGAGGGCGAGAAGATAACCATTATTGATGTACGAGAGCCGCACGAACGTGCGATAACCAAATTCCTTGACGCAAAGGTTATCCCCATAGGTCAGCTAGACCGCAGGCAGAACGAACTCGACCCGACTGTCGATACCGTTTTTGTCTGCAAGGAGGGCAAACGCAGTATCCTTGCGGTGAACACGCTCAGAGAAGCGGGTTACAAGGGGAGAATGTTCAATCTAAAGGACGGAATTAACGCATGGGCAAGGGAAGTTGATCCGTCTATGCCGCAATATTAAAGTATTATTTAGCTATTGCTTTATAATAAATAAATTCATTTTTGGAGGACAATATCATGGCAGAAGAAAAAATCAATGCACTCGGTGCAAAGGCGGCGTATAACTTAGCGGACGTCACCAAAACCAAGCCCCAATACGGAGCACTTACACCCAAGTGGATAACAAAGCTTCTTGAATTCAAGGGACTTGAATCAGGTATCTACCGCGTGAACAGAGTAAAAGAGGGCGACACTCCCCTTGATGTGCTGTGCAGTGCGACCAAGAAGTCGGACATCGTTCCGCAGGGGTTTGTTGAATACGAGGAACAGCCCCGCGAGTACCGTCTGAACTCCATTTCCACCATCATCAACATCAACACGCAGATTGAGGACGTTTACAGTTCGCCCTACGACCAGGCAAAAGAGCAGCTTAATCTTGCAATCGAGAGCCTTCGCGAGCGTCAGGAGAGCCAGCTTATCAATAACGATGATTACGGTCTGCTGAAGAACGTTCCCGACTCACAGCGTATTCAGACGAGAAACGGTGCACCCACTCCCGATGACCTTGACGAGCTTATCACCAAGGTGTGGAAAGAACCGTCATTCTTCCTTGCTCACCCGAGAGCAATCGCGGCTTTTGAGAGAGAATGCACCAAGCGTGGCGTACCTCCCGTAACCGCAAATATCGCAGGCGGAAACTTTATCCTCTGGAGAGGAATTCCCATTATCCCCACCGACAAACTGCTTGTGGACGGTTTGAAAAATCCCAAGAGCCAAAGCGGAAAAACCAATATTCTCCTTATCCGCACCGGCGAGGCAAAGAGAGGCGTTATCGGTCTGTATCAGGCAAATCTCAAAAACGAACAGTCCAGAGGTCTTTCGGTAAGATACAGAGGAATTGACGACAAGGGTGTGGCTTCCTACCTGCTCAGCCTTTACTGCTCGGCGGCTATCCTTTCGGACGACGCTATTGCAGTATTAGAAGACGTTGAAGTAGGTGAATACTATGACTACGATTGACAGACTTCCCTCGGAAAGCGAGCTTGAAGCGCTGGCGAACGGTTTGTTTCCCGAGTACAACACCGCCGAATGTGCGGACGGGATAGAAAAACTCGTCACACATGGTGATACAGCGGTTGTTGACAGAGCGGCAGTGAAAGCCGAGGGCTTTTTCAGCCGTGAAGCCGCTCCTTTTCAGAGCGAAATCAACCGGCTTGACGGTTATGCAAGGGCAGCCGAAGAGCTTTTAAGCGAGATTTCTGCTGTGAATGCGGACGAATTTTATCCCGAGGTATCTCCGCTTGATGGATTTTCTCCCGTAGGGAATTTGAAAACGGCAACGCTCCCCTTTAGCGATATAACTTCCGCGGCACAGACATCGGAGCATGATATTTTTCACCCGAAATACACCCTTGACGAAAAGGATTTGAACACAGTGGTTTCGGAGTTGGACGGTTTCGGCGTTTACAGGGAGGAAAAAACACCCGAACAGCCGAAAACTTCGGGGTATTCTCCCGTGGTTGTATCACAGGCTCAATCGGAGAATTATTCCGCACCCAAAGCCGTTGCAAACGCTGCCGAAAGCGGAAATTACAGACAGAGCGGAAACAATTCCATTATCGTCGGCACAAAAACATTGGAGCAGATTCGCCGTGATTTTCCTATTCTCGGCGAAAAGATTAACGGTCACGATTTAGTCTGGCTGGATAACGGTGCGACTACTCAAAGACCGCAGCAGGTAATCGACCGTCTTTCCTACTACTTCGCTCACGAAAATTCTAATGTTCACAGAGGTGCTCACACTCTCGCGGCACGTTCTACGGACGCATACGAGGGAGCAAGGCAGACGGTTGCCAACTTTATCGGTGCTCCGGACAAGAGCAATATCGTATTCGTAAGAGGCACAACCGAGGGAATAAACCTTGTCGCAAATGCGTATGTAAAGCAGTATCTTCACGAGGGTGACGAGATTATCGTGACGCTGCTTGAACATCACGCAAACATAGTTCCGTGGCAGCTGATAGCACAGGAAACAGGTGCGGTGATAAAGGTTGCACCGGTTGACAAGTCGGGGCAGATTATCCTCTCGGAATACGAAAAGCTGTTCACCAAGCGGACTAAATTCGTATCTGCAACCCACGTTTCAAACGTTTTGGGAACGATAACTCCCGTGGCAGAGCTTATTTCCATAGCCCACGCACACGGAGTGAGAATACTGATAGACGGTGCTCAGTCGGTGGCACACATTCCAGTAAACGTGACTGCACTTGACGCAGATTTTTTCGTGTTTTCGGGACACAAAATCTATGCTCCCACGGGAATCGGCGTTGTTTATGGCAAAAAGGAACTTCTTGAAGCTGCAAAGCCCTATCAAGGCGGCGGAAATATGATTGCGGACGTCACATTTGAGCGTACCATCTACAATCCCGCCCCCAACAAATTCGAAGCGGGCACAGCAAGCATCGCGGACGCTGTGGGACTGGGTGCGGCCCTTGAATATCTGAATTCCATCGGTATGCCAGAGATAAGCCGCTATGAGCATGAGCTTGTTTCTTACGGAATGAAGGAGCTTGCCAAAATCCACGGACTTCACCTTATCGGCACGGCTTCCCAGAAATCGAGTGCATTGTCGTTCGTGCTTGACGGCTACGATAACGAAACGGTAGGTCAGCACCTTGACAAATACGGTATTGCGGTAAGAACGGGACACCACTGTGCACAGCCTATTCTGCGTTCCTACGGGCTGGAGGGAGTTGTTCGTCCAACTCTTGCACTGTACAATTCTCCCGAGGACGTTGACAGGCTTGTTAGGGCGATACGTTCGCTTACATAAGAGAATAACAATGCGGACGGCAGCTTATATTCTGTCGTCCGCAGATTTTAAAACGGAGGGGCATATATGCACAGACTTGAAACCGAAGTCAACAGGCTTACGGAAAACATTCTTGCCGATTACGATAAAGGCAGGGATATTGATAACATCTACACCTTCGATCACCCGAAAAAAGAGGTCATTATCGAGATAGTGGAAAAGCTGCGGAATATCATTTTTCCGGGCTATTTCAAAAACGGCACATACCGCATTTATACGGTAAGAAACAATATGACTATGCTTCTTGAAGATGTGTTGTACAATCTTATCAAGCAGATATCCATTGTGATGAGGTATGTCCCCGAATATGAAAAGGCAAGAGAAGAGGATATTTCGGACGAAGCGGAGCGGCTTGCACTGCAATTTCTCGGGACGATACCCAAAATCCGCGAATACGTTGACACGGACGTTCAGGCGGCATTTGACGGCGACCCCGCCGCATTCAACAAGGACGAGATAATCTTCTCATATCCGGGACTTTTCGCCGTTATGGTGAACAGGATAGCCCACGAGCTTTATCTGCTGAATATCCCGCTTATCCCGAGAATAATGACAGAATACGCCCACAGTGTAACGGGCATTGACATACACCCCGGGGCACAGATAGGAAAGTATTTCTTCATCGACCACGGCACGGGAATTGTCATCGGTGAAACCACCGTTATCGGCGACAACGTGAAGATATATCAAGGCGTAACCCTCGGTGCACTTTCCACAAGGGGCGGACAGAAGCTGAAAAGTAAAAAGCGTCACCCCACCATTGACGACAACGTCACCATATATTCCGGAGCGTCCATTCTCGGCGGTGAAACAGTCGTGGGAAAGAACGTCGTTGTGGGAGGAAACGCCTTTATCACGAAATCCATTCCCGAGGGAGCAAGAGTCAGCATAAAGAATCAGGAGCTTCGCTACAATTACGACGCTTCTAATCCTGTGCAGCGTGCGGAGCTTGAGGTGGACGAGAGCTGGTTCTATGTGATTTGACGTGCGGTCTCAGAAAATTGTCCCTTGAGTACCATCTTTTTTTACTCATAGTTTAATATCTTCGTGTTCTGCATACAGCCGAACAAATCGAGCGATAACTGTTAAGCCCATAACCATGATATTCTAGCTAAAGTCACTTCGTTTTTAAATAATTCCGCATTACTTGTCGTCTTTTTGATATTAATTATAACAGCCGATATGAGACGCAAAAGCTACATATTGTCTGTTGAAGTATTTAAGTACTCTGTCGGCATTTTCAGAATAAATTTCTCCGCCGCCTTCGAAAACACCTGATATTTCTTCCAGACAAGGCTCATTCCAACCTCTAATCTCGGCTTAAGCGGACGGAAGCAAAGGCTGCTGTCACCGCTGACGTTTATTATTTTATCAAGGCAAAGAGCAACCCCAAACCCCTCGTCTACCATAAGAGAAGCGTTGTAAACAAGGTTGTAGGTCGATACGATATTAAACTGAACGTTGTCATTTTTCAGCCACTGCGTAAGCTCGCTTCCGTCCAAAGCCTGCCGTGATACGATAAGCGGCATATCCTGCAAATCCTTAGGTGAAATGCTTTTCTTTTTTGCAAGAGGACAGTCCCGCCGCATAAGTACGCCCCAGACGTCTTTTACGGGGAATTTCAGATAGCTGTATTTTGAGATATCCACGGGCTCCAGCAGAAGTGCGAAATCAATCAGTCCTTTGTCCAGACGTTCCGTAATATCCACAGCGTCGCCGCTTATAATTCGGTAGGTTATCTGCGGATATTGTTTCTGCAATTCTTTCATCGCTTTTGCAATAAGCCGTAAACCATCGGTTTCTCCTGCTCCGATGTAGATTTCCCCCGAAACCTGTTCATCGGAATTTGAAAGTTCCTTTTCCGTTTTGTCCAAAAGTTCAACAATTTCCTCCGCCCTTTTCCGAAGAAGCAAACCCTCCTCGGTAAGGGTTATTTTTCTGCTGCCTCTGATGAAAAGCTGCTTGCCGAGTTCTTCTTCAAGCTCTTTCAGCTGCCTTGACAAGGTAGGCTGTGAAAGGAAAAGCGACTGAGCCGCAGCGGAAATGTTCTGTTCTCTTGCAACTGCAAGAAAATACTTTAAAACACGGATTTCCATTATATCACCTCAATCATATTTTACCATATATAAGTATAGCTGTCAAGCATAGTTTTCTATACGGTATAAGTATTTGCTATTTTATGACAACTGTGATAAAATGTAAGAGGAAGCAGAAATGCTGAAAAATTGAAAGGAGATTTTTATATGAAAAAAGTGTTTTCTATTCTGATGATTATTGCTGTTCTGTTTTGCTTTTCCGCTTGCAGCAACAGTTCTGCAGCAATAAGCGGCGGTCAGACCGTTTCCGGATATGTTCCGCCCGATTCTTTAATTTCATCAACAAGTAAAGAGCAAACGAGCAGTTCCACTGTTCAAGAGCAGAGCATCACCTCTTCAACCTCGTCAAGCAGTACCGAGCCGACTGCTTCAACAGCACAATCCGAGCAAACAAGCAGTACCCCTGAAACCTCGGCAAGCAGTACTGAACAGTCCCAGCCGAGCAGTTCATCAACGCAATCCGAGCAGACAAGCACGACTTCACAAGAAACACAAAGCACTGCCGAAACTACACCTGAACCGTCAACGCCCGAAAACGAGCTAAAATCATTAGTAGTCTATTTTTCCTGCACGGGCAACACGAAATCTGTTGCAGAGAAAATCGCACAGCTAACGGGTGCAGATTTATACGAAATAGTACCGGCAGTTCCTTACACCGCCGAGGATTTGAACTATAACAACGACAGCTGCCGTGCAAACAGAGAAATGAACGACCCCTCTGCCCGCCCTGCAATAGGCAGTAAATCCGTCGACATTTCCTCTTACGATACGGTTTATATCGGCTATCCGATTTGGTGGGGAACTATGCCGAGGATAATCAACACATTCCTCGATACCTACGACCTGTCGGGTAAAACGTTGATGCCTTTCTGCACCTCGGGGAGCACCGGGGTGTCCAAATCCGTGTCCGATATAAGAGCACAAGAACCCGCCGCAGATGTTCGTGACGGATTGAGAGCAAGCGGCTCGTCTGACAGCAGCATTGATGAATGGATAAGCCGAAACGGACTAATATAACAGGAGGAAACTAATATGAGCAAAAAAATAGTGGCTTTTTTCTCGGCAAGCGGCGTTACAAAAGCTGCCGCAGAGCGTTTAGCAAAAGCAGTCGGTGCTGACATCTTTGAAATCAAGCCGAAAACGCCCTACACGAAAGCAGACCTTGACTGGACAAACAAAAACAGCCGCAGTTCTGTTGAAACTAATAACCCAAATTCTCGCCCCGAAATAGCGGAAAAGCTGCCCGATATAAGCGGCTACGACACGGTTTTTATCGGCTTTCCGATATGGTGGTACGTTGCACCCAAAATTATTGATACATTTGTTGAAAGCTACGATTTTTCGGGGAAAACGCTTGTACCCTTTGCAACCAGCGGCGGCAGCGGAATGGGCAGAACCGTTGAGGTACTTAAAAGCCTTTGCCCCTCTGCAAACTGGAAAAGCGGAAAGGTGGTAAACGGAATGTCCGAAAAAGCCCTTGCTGATTGGGCGAATTCGCTTTAACAGGAGGCATTATGGAATACACAATGCTCGGTAAAACCGATATAAAAATATCAAGGCTTTGCGTGGGCTGTATGAGCTTTGGCAAGCCTTCGGCGGATTTTCACGAATGGACGCTTAACCCGCAGGAAACTGAAAAAATGGTAAGTCACGCATTGGAGCTTGGGATAAATTTCTTCGATACCGCAA
>JBJESA010000176.1:0-10325 GCA_051882535.1 Oscillospiraceae bacterium | reverse complement strand
CAGATTGCAAGGTACTTTGCAGTCTTAATTCCTGCAGAATCAAGCACAGTGTGGGTGAGTGCCTTATCCATACATACCGCCGAGCTAGTCATATCGCAGCCAACAAACGGAATTCCGCTAAGCTGGCACAGACCTTGAACACTGCCGTCTTCACCATTCATTCCGTGAAGCACAGGGAACACAGCGTCAACCTTTCTGATAAACGCACCATCATTTCCAAGAATGACGATACCCTGATGAACAGCGTCCGGGCTGAGTATAGCAGTACAGCAGTCGGGATTATTCTCCCACTCTCCCGTCTTAATGTACTCATACTCGCCGGGATAATACATCCAATGTCCCTTCTTAGTGATTCCCACACAAATAACGTCATATTTGTCCTCGGGAATATTGGTAAGGACAGAATATGCCGAAAGAAGCGAAATATCATGTTCGCTGGATACTCCGCCAAAAAGCACTGCTATTTTCTGTTTAGCCATAGTGATACCCCCAAAATGTCTGAAGTCCCATTTCAAAATAGTTGAACTACACAATCTACCAACTTACATTATACCATATTTATGATTAATTTTCAAGGGCTATACAAAATAAACACCGGATAGAGATTAAGAATGTGTTATTTTTCCTCGAAATTCGTCACAATAAACAAAAAAGCTCCGTTATTTTCAATGAAAATCACGGAGCTAATTATCTAAACCAAATCTTACTTACCAAGAACGCCCTTAACAACCTTGGTTATATTCTCTGCTGACAAGCCGTACTCCTTAAGCAGAGCCTTAGCAGCACCGCTGTGTCCAAATACATCGTTTACGCCAATCTTAATTACAGGTACAGGACATTCCTCAAGAACAACATCGCCAACAGCAGAACCAAGTCCACCGATTATGCTGTGTTCCTCAACGGTGACAATCTTACCCGTTTCGCGTGCTGCCTTGATAATAATATCACGGTCAATAGGCTTGATGGTGTGGATATTGATGATACGGGCGTCAATTCCCATTTCAGCCAGAGCCTTACCTGCTTCGACAGCCTCTGCTACCATAAGTCCGGTTGCAATAATGGTGATGTCCTTACCGTCCTTCATAGTAATGCCCTTACCAAGCTCGAACTTGTAAGTAGCCTCGTCATTGAAAATGGGAACAGCAAGACGGCCAAATCTGAGGTATGTGGGGCCAACGAAATCAGCCATCGCAAGAACAGCAGCCTTCGCCTCAACTGCGTCAGCGGGGTTGATAATTGTCATACCGGGTATAGCACGCATAATCGCGATATCCTCGTTGCACTGGTGAGTAGCACCGTCCTCGCCAACAGAAATACCTGCGTGGGTAGCTCCGATTTTTACGTTGAGCTTGGGATATGCAATCGAGTTTCTTACAATCTCAAATGCTCTGCCGGCTGCGAACATCGCAAAACTGCTTGCAAATACCAACTTGCCGGTTGAAGCAATGCCTGCCGCAACACCCATCATATTCGCTTCTGCGATACCGCAGTTAAAATGCTTCTCGGGGAACTTCTTTCTGAATGCAGCTGTCTTTGTAGCTGCTGAAAGGTCAGCGTCAAGAACCACTAAATCGGGACGAATTTCCTCAAGTGCACAGAGTCCATCTGCATATCCTTCACGTGTTGCACGTGTTACAATCTCTGCCATATTTAATGCTCCCTTCAACCTTCAAGTTTTGCGAGGGCATTGTTCAAATCATCCATCGCAACCTTATACTCATCATCATTCGGTGCCTTGCCGTGCCAATCAACAACGTTCTCCATATAGGAAACGCCTCTTCCCTTTACTGTACGGATAATAATCACAGTGGGCTTATGAACAACGGTTTCAGCTTCATTGAAAGCCTTCTCCATTCTGTCGAAGTCGTGACCATCAATGTTGATAACGTGCCAGCCGAATGCTTCAAACTTCTCATCGATAGGATACGGTGACATTACATCACCAATCTTACCGTCAATCTGCATATTGTTGTTGTCAACGATAGCAACAAGATTATCAAGTTTATAGTGAGAAGCGAACATTGCAGCCTCCCAAACCTCGCCTTCTTCAAGCTCACCATCACCAAGGAGTGCATACACCTTGTAACTGTCGCAGGAAATCTTAGCCGAGAGTGCCATACCGCACGCCACAGAGATACCCTGTCCAAGAGAACCTGTGCTGGCGTCAACTCCGGGAATCTTCCGGCTATCGGGGTGTCCCTGAAGATAGGAATCAATCTTTCTGAGAGTTTTCATATCTTCCATCGGGAAAAATCCACGCATTGCAAGCACGGAATACAGTGCGGGAGCAGCGTGTCCCTTAGAGAGAACCATTCTGTCACGGTTAGGATCCTTAGGATTCTTAGGGTCAACATTCATTCGATGCATATAGAGATATGTCAGCACATCTGCACTCGACAACGAACCTCCGGGATGTCCGGCTTTTGCACTGTGTACGCCCTCGATAATTCCCATGCGTACTTTTACAGCAGCTATTTCCAGCTCTTTTACAAGTTTTGCGTCCATATATAGACCTCCTGTGGTTTATATCTTTTCTAAAAAGCGGTTTCCCCGCCGAAAATTCTATTTTTTCCAGATTAGCAACCTATAACGCTCTTTATTATAGTCAAAGCCTCTCGATGTAGTCGATAACCTCCGAAATTGCCCCGCTGTTGTTATCGCAGACAATCAAATCAGCAACAGCCTTTACGCTCTCCTGTGCGGAAGTCACCGCTACTCCAAGATCTGCGTTTTTTATCATTGCAGTGTCGTTCATATAGTCACCGACTGCGACCGTGAAACGCTCCTCAACTCCAAGAATTCTGATTAGCTCGGAAAAACCTCGTGACTTGTCCACGTTTTCAGGCAGACATTCAAGGAAATGCGGACCCGAACGAATCCAGTGAACTCCGCTGAAATCGCCGTTTCTGACGAACTCCTCTACATCGTCCAGTCTGTCCGGTTCGTCCGCAAACAGGAACTTCAGCCAGCCGCTTTTCGGTAAATCCGAAACCTCGCGAAACTCAGCCTGAACCTGTTCCCAATCAAGATGCATCTGCTCGGTATCATTGAGATACGGCACAATAACCGACTGTTCGCAAAGCACCTCTGCCCCGATTTTCGGGAACTGCTCACCGATAATGCGAACATAATCATACGTCTTAGGGTCAATCTCACACCGCCACAAGAACTTGTCCGACTTAAAATCAAACACGCTTGCACCGTTGAACAACACCGCGGGAATATCCAGACTAAGTTCCTGTGCCGCACGTTTTGCCATAGCATAACTGCGTCCCGTTGCAACTGTGAAAAGACCGCCGCCCGCTCGGAATCGGTTTATCGCCACCATATCCTTTTCAAGAATCTTCTTGTCGTCAGTAAGCAACGTACCGTCCAAATCGGTCATTAGTATTACTTTCCCAAAATCCATTATTTACCTTTTTCCAGCTCCCTCAGGAATTTTTTGAAATAATCGGGAAGTTCACTTGTGAACTCCATATATTCTCCGCTTCTCGGGTGGACAAATCCCACCTTTATAGCGTGGAGGCACTGCCCTTGCAGCCATCCGGGTTTTCCGTTTCCGTAAACCTCGTCACCTGCTACGGGGTGTCCTATATAAGCAGTATGAACACGAATTTGATGTGTTCTGCCGGTTTCCAGCCGAAGTGCCAGATGCGTATATCCCGCAAAATTGCGAATAACAGAATAATGCGTTATCGCCTCTCGCGTGCCGACCGTCCCGTTCGGGTAGACCGCCATTCGCTTTCGATCTGTTTTGTGTCTTCCGATTGCGGCATTTATAGAACCGTCTTCCTTTACGGCACCACACACTACCGCCTGATATTCACGGGTGAAGGAATGTTCCTTAATCTGCTCTGAAAGTCCGAGATGTGCAAAGTCATTCTTCGCCACCATAAGCAGACCACTCGTATCCTTATCAATTCGATGGACAATTCCCGGACGGATTTCTCCGTTTATTCCCGAAAGTCGGTCGCCACAATGATACATCAGTGCATTAACCAGCGTTCCGGAAATATGCCCCGCCGCCGGATGAACTACCATACCTTTCGGCTTATTTACCACCAGCAAGTCATCGTCCTCATAGACAATTTCCAGCGGAATATTCTCTGGAAGAATATCTACCGCCTGTGGCTCGGGAAGTGTTACCACTACCAGTGCCCCTACATTCGGAATCTCTTTCTTCCGTGGAATCCTACCGTCAACTGTCACCATACCGCTTTCTATCAGCTTTGCCGCTGCACTCCGAGAAAGCTCGCTGTTATCGGAAATCAGCTTATCCAAGCGACACTCTTCTATCGCGGTAAACTCAATTCTTTCCGTCATTCTCTTTCCCTGCAAGTTCTTCGGCAGACTCGGCCGATTTCTTCTTATGTTCGTGAATTTCATCAATTATCACGGAGAGTATTATGATACCTGCCCCGCACACCGCACAAATATCCGCGAAATTGAAAATTGGAAAATTTATCAGTCTGAAATCAATGAAATCAACAACCAGACCATCATTAAATATTCTGTCAATAAGGTTACCGATTCCGCCGCTTATCAACAACACCACTGCAAGTGTACGCAGACGGCTATTCACCTTCTTAAATAGCAACATATACAACAGCCACAAAATGACAGCCGAAGTAAAAACAATCAGCAATATTCTCCTGCCCGAAAAGCCACTGAAAGCAGCTCCGTCATTCAGACAATAGTACAGATTAAGCACCTGCGTATCGCCAAATTTTATGAGATGAATCGTATCTTTCAAATCCATATTTGAAACAACAAGCCATTTTGTCAGCCTATCTATAAAGACAAGTACAACGGCAGCCAACAACCAGAAATAATACAAGACAGCCTCTTTCCAAAATTTTCAAAGTACAGTAAAAACCACCACACTCTGAAACACTTCTCCTTAAAATAGGGAAGGAGAAAAACTCCCTCCCCATTTTTACTTACTCAAAATCACAAATTACAACGTCCGCACAACGCTTGCACAGTGTGGGATACTTAGAATTAAGCCCGATAGAATCATCGCACTTTCTGCAACGCGGGCACTCCGGAGCAGACATCTTAGCTACGGTTACGGAGTACTTAGTGCCCTTATACTCACCCTCGCCACCGATATTAACAACAACCTTCGAAACGATACAAGCATCTGCAAGTTCCTGTTCGAGAGCCTTTACACTCTCGTCATCAGTGAAAATTGTAACCTCAGCCTCAAGCGGCTTACCGATAATCTTGTCGGCACGCTTTACTTCAAGGGCTGCAAGCACATCGTTACGGATTTCAAGAATCTTCTTCCACTTCTCCTCATCGCAAACAACGCCGGTTTTCTCGGGCATCGGGTTGAAGATTACACTGCGAACATCGTCTTCCTTCTTGTGAGGCATATAACCCCAAATCTCATCAGCTGTGAAGCAGAGAATAGGAGCAACCAAACGAACAAGAGAGTCCAAAATGATATACATCGTAGTCTGAACCGACTTGCGTGAAAGCGAATTCTTGCTGTCGCAATAGAGAGTGTCCTTAACAACATCAAGGTAGAAGTTTGACATATCAACCACGCAGAAGCTAATCAACGCATGGTATGCAAGGTAGTAATCCATTGCGTCATACGCAGCCTTCACCTTCTCGATAACATCGTCAAGACGAGCCAAAGCCCACTTATCGAGGTCACGGAGCTTCGACAGCTCTACCATTTCCGTATCGGGGTTGAAATCCTTACCGTCAAAGAGATTTCCGAGAATGTAACGTGCTGTGTTACGAATCTTACGATAGCTCTCGGACAGCTGCTTTAGCATATCATTGGATACACGAATATCGGCATGATAATCAAGAGAAGCAACCCACAGACGAAGAACATCTGCACCGAAATCCTTAATTACTTCCTCAGGAACAATTACATTTCCCTTGGACTTGTGCATCTGCTGACCATTGCCGTCAACAACCCATCCATGGGTGCAGACAGCCTTATACGGTGCTCTTCCGTTGGTAGCAACAGATGTGAGAAGGCTCGACTGGAACCAGCCTCTGTACTGGTCGCAGCCTTCAAGATACAAATCTGCAGGAGAGGACAAGTCTTCACGTTCTTCAAGAACAGCCGCATGTGTACAGCCGCTATCGAACCAAACATCAAAGATATCCATTTCCTTGCGGAACTTTCCGCAGCCACACTCGCACTTGACATCAGCGGGAATGAACTCGGAAGCGTCCTTTGCGTACCAAGCGTCCGAGCTTTCCTTACGGAAGAGGTCGGAAATCGCCTTGATAGAACTATCGTTGATAACAGGCTTACCGCAATCCTCACAGTAGAGAATCGGAATCGGAACGCCCCATCTTCTCTGACGGGAAATGCACCAGTCAGAACGCATATTTACCATATTTTTAATGCGTTCCTCGCCCCATTCGGGAATCCACTTGACTTCTTCAATAGCCTTGATGGTTTCAGGCTTGAACATATCAACGTTACAAAACCACTGGTCGGTAGCACGGTAGATAATCGGCTCGTGGCAACGCCAGCAGTGAGGATACGGGTGAACAATCTTCTGCATTGCAAGCAGAGTGTTGTCTGCTTCAAGACGCTTTGCGATTTCCTTATTCGCATCAGAGGTCTTAAGTCCGGCAAACTCGCCTGCTTCTTCGGTCAGAACGCCCTTCTCATTGACGGGAACTATAATCTTGAACATTCCCTTGTACTTGTTGC
This sequence comes from Oscillospiraceae bacterium, assembly GCA_051882535.1. Taxonomy (GTDB): domain Bacteria; phylum Bacillota; class Clostridia; order Oscillospirales; family Ruminococcaceae; genus CAG-115. The sequence continues at coordinate 3,634 of JBJESA010000176.1, read as the reverse complement.
AAACTTCAAAGTCCTCTACACCGAAGCCGGGAGCGGTATGAACGCAGCCGGTACCGCTGTCAAGAGTAACGTGGTCGCCGTTGATAAGCGGAGCCTTTCTATCATAGAACGGGTGCTTAGCCTCAAGCAAATCAAGCTCCGAACCCTTGAAAGAGCCGACTGTGGAATACTTATTGATTCCCGCAGCCTTCGTAACCTCGCCAACAAGGTCCTTCGCCATAAGAAGATAGCAGCCAAAAGACTTGTGCTCCTCGTCCTCTACCTTAACGAAAGTATATTCGTAGTTCGGGCCAAGGCAAACAGCCAAGTTGCCGGGAAGCGTCCATGTAGTAGTTGTCCAAATAACAACATAAGCGTCCTTAAGGTCAATTCCAAGAGAAGTAAACTTGCCCTTATCATCAACAATCGGGAACTTTACATAGATAGAGTAGCAGGGGTCATCCTGGTACTCGATTTCTGCTTCTGCAAGTGCGGTATTACAGTCGGCACACCAATATACAGGCTTCAATCCCTTGTAGATGTAGCCTTTCTTGTACATCTTGCCAAATACCTCTACCTGCTTTGCCTCAAATTCAGGCTTAATGGTAAGGTAGGGATTATCGAAATCGCCCCAAACGCCCAAACGCTTGAACTGAGCCTTCTGTCCATCAAGGCAGGAAAGTGCAAACTGACGGCAGCTCTTACGGAGAGTAACAGGATCAATCGCACCGCTGTCAACACCGAGTTCCTTAATCGCTTTCAACTCAATCGGCAGACCATGACAGTCCCAACCGGGAACATAAGTTGCATTGTAGCCTGTCATAGCCTTATACTTGATAATTATATCCTTGAGCACCTTGTTAAGTGCAGTTCCCAAGTGGATATTTCCGTTCGCATAGGGAGGGCCATCGTGAAGAATATAAGTAGGCTTACCCTTATTCTTCTCAGAAAGAGCGTAATAAATACGTTCACTCTCCCACTTGTTGAGCATGTCAGGCTCTCTTTTCGGTAGATTTGCACGCATCGGGAATTCCGTCTGCGGCAAATATACGGCGTTATTCAAATCGATTGCCATAGTTATCTCCTTGTTTTTTTATTTCTTATTATCGTTGTTCTTTCCGAACTTCAGATTATCATGACGTGCAATACCGCCCTCATTAGGTGCCTTGAAAAAGGGAACATCATGCTCTGCAGTTTTTTCGGAAACACTTTCCTCAGCCTGTTTTTCAGCCTTTTCCTTTTCAGCTTGAGCCTTCTCAGCAGCCTTACGTGCTTCTCTTTCTCTTTCCTTCTGCTGAGCAGCCTTTATTGCATTAGCCTTTGCCTGCTCCTGCTCTTTCTGCTTACGACGCTCTGCTTCACGCTTTTCTGCTTCTTCAGCGGTACGCTTTACAAAGTCGTTTTCGCACTTTTCGGGAAGAGATTCGATGAACGCAATATGTTCCTTGTAGCCGTCGAGTATCTTTGCTCTGTATTCGAGAACTTCCTTTCTGGTTTCCTGAAGAATATTCTCCTGAATCTCCTGCTGTCTGTTCATAAGAGTGCGGATTTCTTCTGCCTTATCGTTAGCATCTCCGACAATCTTTGCAGCCTTTTCCTCCGCTTCCTGACGCGTCTTTCTGGAATATTCGTCAGCGTCGTTGATAAGACGCTCGCTTTTCACCTTAGCGTCCGAAAGCTTCTTTTCAACCGCCTCGTCTGTTTCCTTAGTGAGTTTCTCAGCGGAAGCCTTGGACTCAGCAATTATAGCATTACCCTGCTTCTGTGCCACGAGAAGAGCGTCTTTCAACGCGTCCTCCTCGTCGCGATACTCGCGTATCTTATCGGCAAGAACTTCGAGTTTTCCCTGCAGTTCTTCATTTTCCTTCTCAAGCTGAGCGAACTCGTCAGACACTTCCTGTAAAAAAGCCTTAACTTCTTCTCTATTGAATCCTCCGAAAGACTCCTTACTGAAGTTCTGTGATTGTGCCAGAATATCCTTTGCATTCATAGGTGTGTTTCCCTCCAAAAAATAATTTACTAAATGATGGAAGCATCGCCATCAACTACTTTCAAAGGAATAGCTCAATTTCTCTCGCCATTCCTTTAAAAACAGTCAAGATATCACCATCAAATACTTTTTTCGATATTTACACGCAGTCTGCCCTTTTTTGTTTCCCCGACAACCTGCGTCAAACGAAATCTTCCATATCCTCTGATTGAAAGCACAGTGTCTTCTTTCACCGTGAAACTTACATTTTGACACACTGAAAAATCCGCACTTACCAACCCCGATTTAATGAGCGATGCGGATTTATCCCTCGACAGATTAGTGCAAGCTCCAACTACGCAGTCAAGCCTTAATGACGACAGTGTTTTTTCAAGCACCTCGGTTTTGCTTTCAGGCAACCCTCGGATAATGCCGCGTTCAACCTTAACTCCGTATCTTCCAATCTTGGTTATTCCCACAGCTATATCCAAAGCCGCCTCGGTACAGAACATTACCGCATAGTCCTCCGACACGAGAATATCTCCTATCATCGAACGTTCGAGCCCTGCCCCAAGAATAGCTCCAAGAAAATCTCTGTGAGTCAGCGTATCAGCTCTCCTGAACGAAAACGTAACGGTGCATAACGGAAACAAGTCTTTTTTTGACATACCCTGCCAATCAGCGGACTCATTCTCGGCCTCAGGATAATCCTCTGCATAAGTCCCCTTAAAAAAGCCACACATTGTCCGTGTTGCACCGTCAAAGCCTCCGTAAAAAATCGGATTTACGCCCTCTGTCCTCGCCGCGTCCGTCGCCACAACTCTTTCCCGCTCGTTCAAAAAGCGAGAAAAACGCGGTACCCCCGACTTAGCACTTTGAACTGCCAAGTCGGAGATATGAGCAGACAAATAACGTTCATCTTCATTCAAATAAATCACTGATTACGCCTGCCGTTTCACGTTATATCGTTGATTAGTCCTGGATCATGTCAACCCATTCAACATTTTTGGGAGCAACAGCATAGCAGCAAGTTTCATCAACCTTCTTGATCTTGCCATCGCACATAGCAGCAGCACCGGTCATAAAGTCAACGATTCTTGTACCCTCTTCCTTGGAAATGCGAGTAAGGTTCAGGAAGATAATTGTTCCTTCACGAAGTCTTTCGATTCCCTCGGTCATTACATCATCGCAGCTTGTGGGAATCATAATTGTGATTCTCGGCTGGAGATTGTTGCTATGGAGATTGATTGCAGCCTTAGGGGTAGGGTAGGGATTGTAGTTGCTATCATACGCTTCTTCCTCGGTTACTGCAGAAGAAGAAGTGTCGTAACCCTCCTCGTAGTCCACAAATCCATCATCCTGATTTGCCGGTCCAAAAAAATTCTTGAAAATGTCTTTCATAGTATATTTCCTCCCAATTATAAATATTTTCTTTGCCCGAACAGTCCTGATCCTATCCGAACAATTGTGGCGCCATACTTAACTGCTTTCCGATAATCTCCCGACATACCCATTGAGAGCACGTCAAACCGCGACTTGTCTTTATCTATCGACGATTTTAAAGATTCAAAAAGCTCCTGCATTTCAGCAAACACACATTCATCGCATCCGGGCGGCGGTATGGTCATCAGCCCCCTTAGCCGTATACCCTCTATCTGTGCGATTTGGCTGCAGAAATCTTTTGCA